>CANRHE010000058.1 GCA_947630335.1 uncultured Sphingobacterium sp. | reverse complement strand
ATCTGCTCGTACTCGCCGTCCTTGACGAGGTAATCGAGCTTCACGCCCAGTGCCTCGACCATCTTTGCGGCCACCTCCACGGACGGCGTGACCTCGTCGCGTTCGTAGCGGCCTATGATATCTCCCGAAGTCCCCACTTTCTTGCCCAGATCGCCCTGCGAGAGCTTCTTTGCCTTCCTTAATGCTCTTGTTACCTTTCCATTATAGTTTTCCTTAATTCAGCATATCAGCGGTACTCATAACAACTCCATTGATGATCTTAATTCAATAAATTGCTACACATATTCCTTATAGGCGATCTTAGTTGTAAGGTATATATATAGTATGAGGCTTTATAAATATTATTGTGTTAAGTATAAAATATGCCGACCGATTTTAAATCCTTCAGTTTGTCTCTTTATTAGTATATAATCAGGGGATTTGATACCAACCCTATTTATTGGTAGGTTCCTAATAGGAGTAAGGGAAATTGGAATAGGGTTTTGAAATAAAAAAAGTTGGAATATGCATAACGCATAATTCCAACTTCCGTATATATTAGTATAAGATATTTCTAAATACCTAAGAAAGTAAATGCTTTAGCATTTTTGAAGTCTTTTGAAACCTCACCATCGTACGTTTGGTTATTCGAAAGATCTAATTTTTTGACCGATGCTGTACTTGAAAAATCCATTTTCTTTAGATCTACCCAGAATGTATTGGGAGTTAATACGGTTTCAAAGTAATATGTCAAATTCTTTTGATCAGACACTGATCTCCATCGTGTAGAAGATATATTTGGCTCCGTAGGAGAAGATATACCAAATGGAACCGAACAGTTTCTAATTACACTAAATACACTAGCTACTGCTTCTCTAGTATTAGTTGTTTGCGGAATAGCATCAATATAGTATGCAGCTCTTACAAAACGGTCTGCTGCACGGTTAGTACCTGGTAACATGATCGTACCTGGTATCCCTTGCCAATAGCCATCAATTGCTAATTGCTTGTCAAATGTAGGTGAATTGGTCATGACAGTATATGATGGGCTATGGTGAATATTAAGTTTACCATCGATATATTCAAAAATCGCATTATCACCGGTAGCATCAGAAATAGAAAGGTGTAATGTGGCGAATTTGTCCGATCCAGGTATATAATCGGATACGATCACAAAATCTTTTTTGGCTAAGTGTTTTACAGCTTCATCTACTGTAGCGAAATTGTCTAATACATATTGAGCCCAAGCAGAGATCGTTAAACCTTTTTCTCCAGTTGCAGGGTTGAATTTTGCGTATTCAGATTCGACAAGCCATAATATGTTGGCTACTAATCCTTTTTCGTTGATTCCATCTGTCGTAGCGATATCCCAAGCACTTGTGATTACGCTTCCGTATTTGGATGTCCATTCTATAGAAGTAGGACCTACGTTTCCACTTCTTTTCATATTGCGGGGAAATGCCCATAAATTCGCAGCAATTTCATCTTTCCAATCCATCGAACGAGCAGTAATCACTAGATTATCTGGACCTTTATATACTACTCTTGTACACGCCTCACTTTTAGGTAATAAGAATGAAAGACAAAGCGCCGCTGTGGCTAATAGATTAATTTTTTTCATTTGTTTTCAAATTTGAAGATATGTTGTTATTATGAATAACACCTAAATATTAAATATGTTTTTATGCTGACTCCTTGAAATTACTATTTAATTCCTAATAAAATGCGAAAAACTTTTGGATATATTAAACATCATACCCAAGGTAAATACATCGTAATCTTTGATACCTAAGGCTGATCTACCATAGGATAGCCGCTGCTCGCTATAAATTTTGATGAACGGAATAGGTTGATAGGATGCGCCAAGAATGATATCGTTTATGAGAAAGTCTTTATTAAGGGGCTGTTGAAAGTCTTAAGTGTGGATAGAACTCCCATTAGGAATATAGAGGTTGTACCCTGCGTTAATACCAAATTTATTAAAGGTGTACCTGCTGAAAATTTCTAGACCTTTAGCGTCAAAGACAACAGTGGGGCTAGAGGTGGTTTGATCCATATGATGAAGTATCCCCTTGGTGAAATCACCGTTTTTCTCGATAATACCTACCGCATTCAGCGTAAGATTTCTTCCCTGATATTTGATGCCTGCTGCGTAATAACTTGGTTGTCCATGGAGTCCGATTACTTGCCTGGAGTTGATGAGATGATCGCTTAGTAATGTTTTGTTCATAGCAGCACCTATGCTTATTTCTTCGGTTACATGATATTGTCCAGAGAAGCCGTAGCCATCAATAAATTTGGAATTATTAGAGCCTAAAGCTAACGCTTGAGCACCGAATAAGAAACGGCCAAAGGTATTTCGATAAATCATCGATTGTGCGGCTCGACCAGTACCATTTTCTCCACCATCCGTACGGCCTATAAAAGTAGCAGATGCGCGACCTCCAAATATAGAAAAGCGATCGGTGTAGGATGTAATGTCGTAATAAACACTCCATTGTTTTCCGAAGGTAAATCGTCCATATTTTTCAAAGTCTACGCCTAAGTAACCCAGTCTATTCTTAAAAGTTTGTGTGTTATTTGTAGTCGATACTTCTAGAAATTTACCAGGACCACTAGCGTCTAGATTGAAGCTTTCTCCACCTTGAAATAGGTTAATGTGTAACTCCGTTGCCGCAATATAAGTGACCTGATTCTTTCGTAAACTTAGAGTCGCACCTATGCGCGAAGCATTATCTTGAAGCTGTGATTTTTTGTCATAAACAGCCAAATGTCCTCTAAGATTAGCATAAGGTGTGAACTTGATTTCAATGGAGTCTTGGGGCTGCGATTGCGCATAGAGACTCCATGAGTTTAAAGTAAGTCCTATCACTAATACTAAAAATTTGTTCATAATTTATTTTCTAATCGAGGTGAATTCATGTGATGTATTAATGCTCGCCAGATATTGAGGAGGTATATTTATCATGCTCGTATATCTGCTGTGCTACCCATGCCCCCATACTAAAACAGGCTTGTAAAAGGTATCCTCCAGTAGGGGCTTCCCAGTCTAGCATCTCACCGATGCAATAAATATTGGGGTATTTTTTCAAAGCCAAAGAAGAGTCTAATTCGTTAAATGAAATACCACCTGATGTTGAAATCACTTCATCAATCGGTCTTAAACTTTTTACTTCAATGGGGTAGTTTTTGATCGCTTCGCTCAATAATTCTGGGTTGGTAAATATGTTTTTTGGTAGCATTTGGAGTAGTTTTAGCGCTGTCCCCGTAATGTTTAAATTTTCTTTTAATGCTTTGCTAATATTTTTTTTACCCTTTATTTTATCTTTAATTGAATCTGTAGATTGGTTGATTTTCAAGTCTATATGTATTGTTAGTGGTAGCTTTTTGTTTCTGGTAAATCTATTTAAATAGTATATTGGGCTACCTTCAACTCCATAGGAAGTAAATACAAATTCTCCTTTTTTTCTAATATTCTCGAATCTTACTTCAATGTTTTTTAGCACGCAACCTTCTAGTATACTGTAGTTTATGGTTGTTTCGTAGCCGGAGTTGGCCGCCTGTAAGGGTGTTATTTCTATTTCTTTAGATTCCAAAATTGGGATCCATTTTGCATCTGATCCTGTTTTTTTCCATGAGCCTCCACCTAAAGATAAAATTAACTTGGAGAATGTAATATTCTGATTTTTAGATTTATGTGTTAGTGTTAATTCTTCTTTTGCGAAATTCGTAAAAGTATATTCATAGCTTATACGTACACCTAAGGACTCTAATTTTTTGATCCATAGCTGTAATACGGTTATGGGTTTGATCCCTGGTGTTGGAAATATTTTTCCTGAGCTTCCGACATAGGTTTCTACCCCAATTTCTTGAAGCCATTTGATAGTATCTTCGTTGTCAAAGCTTCTGATTATGGGATCTAATAACCGCTGATCATACCGTTGAATAAAATCTTCTATCGGTTCATGATGGGTGAGATTAAAGCCGCCGTGACCAGCTACTAAAAATTTGCGCGCAGCATTTTTATTCTGTTCATAGATGTGAACAGTATAACCCTTTTCAGCTAATTTTTGAGCAGCCATAAGACCCGAAGGACCGGCACCTATGATTACTATTGGAGATGTCGACATATTGTCAAAAGTACAAATTAGTGCTATTATTGGCTATTTATAAATTTATGTTTTTAAATTGTTTTCTTTGTACATGGATTATTTCGAAGAACAAATAGCATTACTAAAAGAAGAGAAACAGTACGACTTTGCTCAGCATGAAAATCTACTTTTGAAGAGCTCGTTGCACGATAGGCGCATGCAAGGCGTCAGTTGGTTTCCGATTACTATTGGTGGTACCGAAATAGGCAGAGGTGACTATCTCACGATTACTTTGCATAGGACGAATAACCTTAATGAAGGTCATAAGTTTCGCTTCGGAATGCCCGTAGCTTTGTTCTCCAATTATGACCCGACAGAAGATCGATTGGAAGGAATTATCAGTTATGTGAGTAGAGATACAATGCGCATATCGGTTCGTGTGGATGAGATGCCTGATTGGTGTAGACGTGGCAAGCTTGGGGTGGATTTGTTGTTTGATGAGCATGCCTATGATGAGATGTTTAATGCTTTGTCAGAGGCTAAGAATAGGTTGCTGGATAAAGATAACGGATGTGTAGTACGACAGCTGCTTGGAGAGGATGCCATGTTGTCAAATCCTATTGAAGAGGTATATACTCATCCTGCTCTAAATACGAGTCAGAATGCAGCTATCAATGCCATCATATCCGACAGACTTCTTAGTATACTTCATGGCCCTCCAGGTACGGGGAAGACGACTACTTTGATTGCAGGTATTCAAGCATTGTTGAAAAAACGGAACGGTCAAATATTGGTGGTCGCTCCGAGTAATACAGCAGTAGATTTGTTGAGTGAAAAGTTAGCACTGGCTGGCGTCTCTGTCTTGCGGATTGGGAATCCGGTGCGGGTGTCCGAACATTTACAAAAGTTGACACTCGATGCACAGGTGGATAATCATCCCGTAAATAAAGAACGTAAGACTCTCGAAAAACAAGCAAGAGCCTATACGGATATGGCGCATAAGTATAAGCGTAATTTTGGTAAGGCCGAACGAGAACAACGAAAAGCATTGTTTGATGAAGCTCGAAAAATCCGTAAAGAAATGGATAAGTTACAAGATTTTGTGATCGAAGATGTATTGAATAAGGTGGAGGTCGTTACAGCAACGCTTGTCGGCGCTAATCATTATACTGTTCGTAATAGACATTATCATACAGTGATTATAGATGAAGCAGCGCAGGCGCTAGAGCCCGCTTGTTGGGTCGCTATCTTGAAAGCAGATCGTATAATCATGGCAGGCGATCATTGTCAATTACCGCCAACCGTAAAGTCCTCTTCGAATATAGCCAATGGATTATCTAATACGCTTTTTGAAAAGTTGATTAAACGATTTCCTGATCAGGTATCTTTATTGGATACGCAGTATAGGATGAATGAACAGATCATGAATTATCCATCTAGGGTACTGTATGAAGGGAGATTGATAGCTTCAGATAGTGTCCGTAATTGGAAATTACTAGAGGATGATAAGCCTGTGGTATTCATCGATACTGCTGGTGCTGGCTATGAGGAATCTATTGAAGAAAATGCTGTATCTAATAAAGAAGAGGCTTTGTTTCTATACCGTCACTTATTAGCCAATGTAATTGCGATGCAGCAGAATGATATTTCAGCAGAGCTACCAAGTATTGGTGTAATCACGCCATATCGTCAACAGTCCATCTTATTGAAGGAATTGATAATGCAGGATGATATCCTAAAATCTATAGTTCCAGCTATACAGGTACATACGATAGACAGCTTTCAAGGGCAAGAGAAAGACTTAATCTATATATCCTTGGTAAGAAGTAATACGGGACAGCAGATAGGCTTCTTGGGTGATGTGCGCAGAATGAATGTAGCAATGACGAGAGCGAAAAAGAAACTAATCGTCATAGGGGATAGTGCTACTATTGGTCAACATGATTTTTATAAGGGGTTTATAGATTATGTTACGGATTTGGATCAATACCATAGTGTGTGGGAATGGCCTATGTAATCATTTAGTTAATAAATAAAAAGAGTGACACATTCGATCGGTGTCACTCTTTTCGGTATAATACCAAATTAGATTATTGTTTCCTACCAGAAGGCGATGTAAAGAGCTGCAGTCATACCGACTAATAGTAATGAAATTGCTAAAAATGTAGGAGACATTTTGAACATTTTAGCATCTATTTCTAGGCCATTAGGAACAACCCCTCTTTTATTGTCATATAAACTGATGATAACCATACCGATGATACAGAAGAAGAATACAATAGTCATACGATCCATAAATGGGATGACGTATCTTCCTACTTCATTTGGCACCGCAAAATTGATTGCGGATAAAAAATGTAAATCCATTAATGAATCGGAGAACTTTAATACTATAGAAAAAAGGAAACCTCCAATGGTAGCGAAGAGAGCCGCATTTGATGTTGTTTTTTTCCAGAAAAACCCTAATATAAACATCGCGAATATACCTGGTGATACGAAGCCTGTGTACTCTTGGATATACTGAAAGCCTTGCTTACCTTCACCCATCAAAGCATCACCTACTACTAATGCTAATAAGGTTCCTAAAAATAGGGATACTACTACGGCAATTTTACCAACATTCACCATTCTAGTCTCACTGGCTTCGGTATTTATTGCTTTTTTGTATATATCTAGGGTGAAGATGGTAGCGATACTATTGGCCTTACCTGCTAAGGAGGCTACGATAGCGGCCGTTAATGCAGCAAACGAAAGTCCTTTTAGACCAGTAGGTAATAATGTCAATAAAGCAGGGTAGGCTTTATTGGGGTCTTGTACCCCACTACTTGTTAATAACAGATCAGGGCTAATGGCTGTTATACCATTTTTCATCATATAGTATACAGCGATACCGGGTATAACGACGATCAAAGGCATTAACATCTTTAAGAATGCGGCAAATAATAAACCGTTTCGAGCTGTAGGTAAAGACGCTCCTAATGCACGTTGAGTGATATACTGATTACAGCCCCAGTAGCTTAAGTTTGCAATCCACAGTCCTCCTACAAGTACACTCAAGCCTGGCAAATCCATGTAGTTATCATTGTCAGGAGTAAAGATCATATCAAAGTGCTCTTTAGCACCTTTGTGTAGATTAGTAAAACCAGTCATGATTCCTTTTCCTTCTGCAATAATATCTAACGCAATATATACGGCTACAAAACCACCTATAACGAGGACTAGTACTTGAATAACGTCTGTGTAACCGATTACTTTCATACCACCTAAAGTGATGAATACGGCGAAAATCGAAAGAAGAACGATACAGGTTCCGACATCAATACCGGATATACCGCCTATGGCAACGGCGCCTAGGTAAAGAATAGACATCAAATTGACTACTATGTAGAGCATCAGCCAGAAAATAGCCATGATCATGGCTACGGTTCCATTATAGCGTTGATGCAAAAATTGTGGCATAGTGAATATCTTGTTCTTAAGATAGACAGGCATGAAAAATATGGCTACGACGATCAACGTAATAGCTGCCATCCATTCATAAGCAGCAATAGCGAGGCCCATTTTAAATCCCGAGCCGCTCATACCGATGAATTGCTCAGCAGAGATATTGGAAGCAATTAAGGAAGCTCCGATAGCCCACCATGTTAGAGATCCCTCGGCTAGGAAATAGTCTTTTGAATCTTGAACCGCTGATTTCTTTTTGTAATAAATGTAGAGACCATAGCCTGCAACTATTACAAAATAGGTAAAGAAAACAATGTAGTCTTGAAATTTCATTTTATAATTTGGTTAGTTTTTAATTGATTAAAGAACTGCCTTCTCCTAAATTGATGTGAATAGGAGTAAGCGCGAATCCGAACTCTTGAAGGTAGGAGTTGCTGACTTCAGCGACGAATGCATCGCTCATACCTTTTTTGATGATATTAATAGTGCAGCCGCCAAAGCCTCCGCCCATCATACGTGCTCCTAGAACATATTCGGAGTGCTCTGCTTTGGATACTAGATAGTCAAGCTCAGGACAGCTGACTTCATACTCTTTGGATAAAGCCCAATGAGCTGCAAATAGGAGCTCGCCTAATTGTTTGATATCTCTGTTTTTTAAAGCTTCGCATGCGTCTTGTAGACGTTGGTTCTCTTCAAGGATAAAACGACACTTGGTATAGGTATCTGTATCCTTTTCTTTTACGATTTCGTCTAGTTGGCTGATGGTTACGTCGCGCAATGACTTGACATGCGGATATTTTTCCTTCACCCAGTTGACTCCTTGTTCGCATGAATTGCGTCTGTCATTGTAGGCTGTAGATGCGAGGTTGTGCTTGACATTGGTATTTAATAAAAGCACTTCGTTTTCGGACCAGTCAATAGGGATATATTGGTACGATAAATCTTGACAATCTAATTGAATAGCATGGTCTTGTTTACCTAGTACTGACGCAAACTGATCCATAATACCGCACTTCAATCCGATATATTCATGCTCAGTTTGCTGACCTATTTTGGCCAAATCTATACGTGTCAATCCGCAGGAGAATAATTCATTAAGCGCATAACCTACAGCAGAGGATAGAGCCGCAGAAGAGGATAATCCCGCTCCTAAGGGTACGTCGCCAGCAAGATATAAATTGAACCCCTTAATATTGTTGGTCTTTTGATTGATGATTTGACTAACCCCTAGTATGTATTTGGCCCATTCGGGTGTAGCTGTGGTGTCTGTATTTGATAAAGTTGTGGTATAGTATTCGTTATAATCACTCGAAAATAAATGAAGCTCTTGATCAGCTCGCTCGGCTATAGCAACGTATATGTATTTGTCAATGGCTGCTGGAAGTACAAATCCGTTATTGTAATCCGTATGCTCACCAATAATATTTATCCTTCCTGGAGACTTGGCAAATACTTGGGCCTCTAGGTCGAATTGTTGTTTAAAACTATTGTTTAGTGACTCTCTTGTCATTGTTGTTATTTTGATTTGTAATGGATATTCGATTGACCTTTTATTACTTCGGCAGCATACTCTGGCGTGATGTCTCGTTGGGGCGTTGCCAACATTTCATATCCAACCATGAATTTTTTTACGGAAGCAGAGCGAAGTAAAGGGGGGTAAAAATGCATATGCCAATGCCATTCTGGGTGCTCCTCACCATTTACCGGTGCTTGGTGCATACCAGCCGAGTAAGGGAAGGATGTTTGGAAGATATTGTCATATTTGATGGTAAGTTCTTGCAGTGTTTTTGCTAGGTCAGTTTTTTCCTCTTCGGTGAATTGGCCAATATGCTGACAATGCCTTTTGCTGATCACCAACGTTTCATACGGCCATGCTGCCCAAAAGGGAACTACTACTATGAAATGTTCATTATTGATTATTACGCGTGTATTTTGTTTTTCTTCTAGTTGCCAATAATCCGTAAGCAAGGATCTTTTGGTGAGGTCAAAATGTTGCTTTAAATTTTGAGTCTCTTTTTCAATTTCAGTAGGAAGAGTATGTTGAGCCCATATTTGTCCGTGGGGGTGGGGATTGCTACATCCCATTATTGAACCTTTGTTTTCAAAAATTTGAATGTACTTGATCCATTCTGTTTTTGAAAGTTCAATAAACTCATGCTGCCATACGTCCACTACTTTTTTGATGTCTTCGACGCTCATTTCGGGCAATGTAAGGTCATGACGAGGGCTAAATGCTATTACTTTGCATATACCTCTTTCGGATTCTGCTTTCAGTAAGTTGGCCTCGTTGTATTCTCCTTTGGTCGTATCTGATAATAATGCAGAAAAATCGTTTACAAAGACGAAACTGCTATCATAATCAGGATTGATAGATCCGTCTGCACGTTTATTAGTTGGGCAGAGGTAACATTTGTCGTCATACGATGGTCTTTGTTCGGTGCTGATATCTTCTATCTGACCCTGCCAAGGTCTATTATTACGATGAGGAGAAACTAGAATTTTCTCACCATTCAATAGGTTTGTTCTTAAATGAGGTTGATTAAGATCTATCATAAGTACTACATAATGATTTTAAGGGCGCTAATATAGTTTATATATTTTTGGAATTATGTAACAAAGTGTAAAAAAGACACAGATGATATTTAAGCCAAATTATCTTCTTTGAGGTTATTAATATGCATTAAACTTTATTAATTAATAAGTGTTAAAATGATTAGTTTGTAAATTTATAGCTTATTTCAAAAGGTAGAAGCTATATTGGTTTTATAAAAAATTAATGCCTAATATAGAGAAATATTTATGTTTATGATTGATTTTTTTGTTAATAATGAGGTAGTACATACAATATTGGTATCCATCTTTGCTGGTTCAATAGTTGGTATAGAACGGGAGTATAGAAATAAGTCTGCAGGCTTTCGAACAGTAATATTAATCTGTCTTGGGGCAACTATTTTTACTATTGCATCACGATTAGGTAAAATGTCGGATGATAGGATTGCTGCAAATATCGTGACAGGTATTGGTTTTCTGGGAGCTGGCGTCATTTATCAAGGTAAGTTTTCGGTACAAGGATTGACCACTGCAGCTGTTATTTGGGCTACTGCAGCAATAGGAATGATTATAGGGTTTGGAGAGTATAAATTAGGTGTCGGGCTGGCTTTAGTAATGCTTATTATTTTGTCTGTATTTTATAGAATAGAGATATGGATGTCTGACTTGTACTCAACGAGGATTATTCATGTGACCTTTATTGATAGTGATGTGAGGAGAGTTGGAGAGTATCAGGATTTTCTGAAAACATGTAATGTTTCTGTGAATAGAACTGGCTTGGACAAAGATGAGAATAAAGTAGGCGCAACATTTGAAATAGCTGGAAAGCGTGAAATGATACGAAAGGTAAATGAACAATCTATAGGACTAGATTATGTATATATGTACAGTAATCCCTAGTCTGGTGTGTCCATGTGTTAAATTATAAAAGAATATAAGGGTATAGGCGGACGGAGGGAGGAGACTATAGACCCCGTAAACTTCCTCATTTAGGCTGTGTTTTTCTTTTATATTTATTTATCTTTGTACTTCAAAATAAACAAATAATGAACATTTCTTACAATTGGCTTAAGAATTACTTAAATATAGATAAATCACCGGATGAGCTTTCTTTAATCTTAACGGATGTTGGTTTGGAGGTTGAGGCCGTTGAAAAGGTACAATCTATTCCTGGAGGATTGGAAGGCCTAGTAATTGGTGAGGTTCTGTCGGCAGAACAGCACCCTAATGCAGATAAACTACGTATTACAAAAGTGAATATCGGTACAGATACTCCATTAGATATTGTATGTGGAGCCCCTAATTGCCGTTCAGGATTGAAAGTGATTGTTGCTACTGTAGGAACTACGTGTCATCCTTCAAATGGAGAACCATTTAAAATTACCAAATCTAAAATTCGTGGAGAAGTATCCGAAGGGATGCTATGTGGTGAAGATGAGATCGGATTGGGTATTTCTCGTGAAGGGATTGTCGAGTTGGCTGAAGATGCAATTGTAGGTACGTTAGTTAAAGAGCATTATCAGATCCAAGACGACTATCGCTTTGAAATAGGATTGACTCCGAATCGTGCGGATGCAGCTTCTCACTTAGGGGTAGCTCGCGATCTAGCGGCATACTTCCGCTCAAATTATTCAATGCCGAGTGTAGAAGAGTTTACAGCTTCTGCTGATAAAGGAACTGAGGTTGTCGTTGAGAATAATGATGCGTGTCCTCGTTATGCTGGAGTGAATATTACAGGCGTTAAGGTAGGTGAGTCTCCTGATTGGTTAAAAGAGAAATTGAATACGATAGGTATTCGATCTATTAACAATATTGTTGATATCACGAATTATGTTTTACATGATTTGGGCCAGCCTCTGCATGCATTTGATGCTGATAAAATAAAAGATAATAAAGTTGTTGTTCGTAATGCTAAAGAAGGTGAGCCTTTCACAACATTAGATGGCGTAGAGCGTAAATTATCGAGTGAGGATCTTGTAATTGCTGATGCAGAAAAACCAATGTGTATCGCTGGTGTATTCGGAGGGGAATTGTCAGGAGTAACCGAAACTACGACTTCCATTTTCTTAGAATCAGCTTATTTTAATCCTGTAGCTGTTCGTAAGACGGCTAAGAGACATGCACTGAAAACAGATTCTTCCTTTCGTTTTGAACGTGGTACTGATCCTAACATGCCAGTTTATGCGCTGCAACGTGCTGCTTTATTAATACAAGAAGTGGCAGGTGGCGTTATTAGCTCGGAGGTTACAGATGTTTATCCAAATCCTGTACAACCGTTTATTTTTGATGTGTCTTATAAGGCTGTTCAACGGTTGATTGGTAAAGAAATACCTGCTGCAGAGATCAAAGAAATCATCTTGGCACTAGGGATTACCATTGCTAATGAGAATGAAGATGTGATTACTGTCGAAGTACCAGCGTATAAGGTGGATGTAACACGCGAGGTGGATGTTATTGAAGAGGTGTTGCGTATCTATGGGTATAACAATATTGAGCTTAAATCGCAAATATTAGCTTCGTTAAATACACAAGAGAAACCAGATAAAGAAGTGGTCCTGAATCAAATTGCTGATCTCTTGATTGCTAATGGATATCGTGAGATTTTATCTAATTCTCTGACAAAGGGAAGTTATGCAGATGATGAAAGTACAGCTGTAAAACTTTTAAACCCGTTGAGTTCGGATTTAGATACTATGCGCCAAAATTTACTTTACTCGGTTTTGACAGCTGTAGAGTATAACCAAAAGCGTAAAGCTGGTGATTTGAAAGTGTTTGAGTATGGTAAGACATATTTTCTTAAACAAGAGGGAGGCTATGAAGAAAAGCAACGCTTGGCTCTAGGTATAGCTGGTAAAAGTAAGTCGGAACATTGGAATGATAAGAGTGCCGGAGTGAGTTTTTATAATTTAAAAGCTGCGGTAGAAACTATTATAAAACGTCTTAAGATTGATAATCTTCAAGTAGTAGAAACAACTAATTCAAAACTGGCTTATGGTCTCGATTACTTGAAAGGACAAAAAGTACTGGTTTCTTTAGGAGCTGTGACTACTGATTCTTTAAAGCAAGTAGATGTAGACGGACAAGTGTATTATGCTGATTTTGATTGGGATTTAGTGCTTAAAACAATTCGTAAGAACGCTATCAAATACAAAGAAGTATCCAAGTTTCCTTCTGTACGTCGTGACTTAGCATTACTTGTTGATGATGCAATTACTTTTGAACAGTTGAAAAATATTGCTTTAAAGACAGAGCGTAAATTGCTGAAATCGGTCAATATATTTGACGTTTATAAAGGGGATAAATTGCCTGTAGGCAAGAAATCTTATGCATTAAGTTTTGTTATTCAAGATGAAGAAAAAACGTTAAATGATAAACAAATTGATAGTATTATTCAAAAATTAATTATTAACTTTGAGAA
>CANRHE010000057.1 GCA_947630335.1 uncultured Sphingobacterium sp. | reverse complement strand
TAAGTTTAGCAGTAGGTGTAAAATCTTGTTTCCCTTTGTAAGGAAAAAGAATTTTTTCCATTACATTGTGAATAATAGTACCTAATTTATTCATCTCAAACTCTTGTGTTATTGATGGCGGCTCTTTTATTTCTGCCACATGTTTGAGAAAGAACTGCAAAGGAGACTGTAAGTATGTAGTCAGTGCTGTTGCTGATAATTTCTTTCCTTTTTTAATATATTCTTCATAGAGTTTATTCCATACTTCTCCATCCTTTGGTATAATTATTTCTTCTTTTTGGGGCGGGAATTGTATGTTTTGATGTTGCTGATATCTTTGGAATACGAAATTAGACTCAAATTCTAACTGTCTAACAAACCGTGTTTCTTCCCCGGAGCTACTTTCATCAATTATGCTATTGTAGAAAATATGCATCCCTGTACTATATTGAAAATGCCGATAGAATAAATAAGCTGATAAGGCATCCTGATTTTCTAAAATAGGCAAATTATAGGCTCTTCTTAAGTTGTTAGGTAGGAATGTAGGACTGCTCGATGTCTTAGGTAAGATACCATCATTAGCACCCAATATATAAATATTATCAAAATTTAGACATCTACTCTCTAATAACCCCATAATCTGTAACCCATCTAATGGGTCTCCCTCTATAGCGGAGTTAATTGGTGCAATAGCTTTGCGGATTAATCCAATTTGAAATAGGATACTTAAGTGAGGTAGTTTGGAGAAGCCTAATTGCAGCTGATTAAGCGTTTTTTTGGTTTCAATGAGTAAATTACTGTCGATTTGTTTGATTTGGGTATTGCCTCCCATTGAAGATAGTAATTCTTCAACAATCCCGATCATAGAGGAAATTAACTCTTGACTGGTTTTTAGGGGTTTAAAAAAATCAGGAAGAATTGAAGATGCTATATTAATATCGTGTATCGAAATTTCATAAAGCTGTTTATGAGCAATAAAATCTTGTAAGCTCTTTTTATTCTCTTTATCAACAGCTGTCAACGGACTGTTTATAAATGACTCAACAGTTTTGTAACTTAATTTCGTTTTTTTGAAATGCGATATTTCTTGTTGCACTTCTAACCATAAATCCAATACGCCATAAATCGCGGATTGCATTAATGGGAAGCCTGTCGTTATATTGATCTTCAGCTCTGGTAGACTCTGTAAAAGTGGTACAAGTAGGGATTCATCAGCGAGCAGAACTGCTGAGGTCTTACCTTTTCTCTCATTCTCGATTAGTATATTATGCAGGAGTTTGGTTTGAGCTACTTTGCCCGTCGACGCATAGAGATTAATTATATCCGTGCGGGTGCCAATTGTATTGTCATTTTCGACCAATGCATTTTCTAATCCCGACTGAATAATATTTCGTCTTATAAATAAGCCTGCTTCTTGAAGAGGATCGTCTAAGTAATACTGATCTGCGTCAAAATAAAACAGTGCTTTTTCTTCGTCCTGCCATTTTTTAAAAAGGAACGTTTCCGCAGCATTTAATGCGTTGAATCCGACGAAAAGTATTTTCTTAAATGGTCTTGTAAAATTGGGGTTATCTATTTTTCCTTCGACTAGGTTCCTATATATTGTCGGATAATTACTTTGTTTGTTAGCGGCTAGTTTTTCTTTAAATAATCGATAAAGTTTAGGTAGTCTTTTCCATAGTTTTATAAAGCGCTCTTGTACAGCGGTATGGCCTTTAGCACTAAAAGACTGCCAAAATTGATGAATAAATTGTTGTTGCTCTTTTGTGAGATGTTGAAACTCAATATCTATGAGACTGGTGTCATAAATCTCCATATATATACTGTCGATATCAACCAATTCATAATCTAATTGTCCAAAATCACTTAAAATGATCTCAGCAATTGGATAGAATTCTTCTAATGTATCTGCTTCGAGCCCTTCTTCAGCCAATAAGTGGTTGTGGAGTTCGAATAGATAGAAAAACTGTGTGAGCTGACTGGCTTGCTCCGTGTTACTGGATAAGCTAAAGAACTCTTGTATAGTAAAAAATTGTGGAGACCATATAGCATGACCGTATATTTCAGCGAGGTGCTTTTTAAGATAAGTGATAGGTCTTTTGTTATTGAATACAATAGCAACCTCAGATAAGTCTTTACCAAATCTGTCCTTGATATCGTGCGCTACTCGTTTAAGAAAAGGATAATTCATGATGTTTATTTGCTATTATACTTCTTGTAAGTGATTTGATTTGGCATAAAATAGAAATCCTTTAACATTTTTGTAATCTAGATTTTCTAATGCTTGGATATATCGTGTTACTTGATATTTGTGATCAATGTAATCGTCGGTCGTAAACTTGAAATCCAATATGATCGTTTCGGTTTCACTGGTGAATACTTTATCAGGACGAATAGTTTTACCATCTGCTGTTATGATTGACGCTTCGTTCCAAATACGGTAATTGCCCGTTAGCCATTGATTTACTTGTGGGTGATGCCAGATGTTATTGATTTCTTTTAATAAAATATCTTTTTCATTCGCAGCTAATATACCTTCTTCTATATAGCGATTCACTATAGATTGGATGTCTGCTTCCGTCACTGCTTCTGACATTACTTCGTGCGCTAATACCCCATATTGAGCAGCTTTTTCTAACATCAATATAACATTGATATCTCTTGAGCTTATTTTTTCCAAAGCAGCCTCCATTGCTTTGGAAGTAGGGTACTGATGTAATGATATAGGAAGTACAGTTTTTCTAATGTTCTTTTTGTCTTTTTCCTTATTGACAACAATGATTTTGTCGTTATTGAATTTACCTTCCTCTAGTTTGAAGGGCGAATATGTTTGATCTAAAACCTGATAGAGCACATCGGATATATATTCATTTTTGACATCTTTATATATCCCTGTTTTTTTATCTTCTTTTTCTGCAAAAGCAGGAGCAGTAATATAGAGGTGTTGTTTGGCGCGTGTGGTAGCGACATATAATGTATTCAATGCATCCATATAATTGAATAGCATTTCCTCATAATACTGTTTGTAAAAAATGGAGTTAGCTACGCTAGAATTGTATTTGATCGGTATTTTGCCGAGTGCTGCGAAAGGAGAGCTGTGGGTGTCAATCCAGAAGTCACCATTTGTCAATCCATCTATTGCCCAAGAACAGAATGGAATCATGACCACATCATAGGCTAAGCCTTTAGATTTATGAATGGTTGTTACTTCTATAGCATTGACATTGTTTCCGGAAGGTAAGAAAGCTTTATTGCCATCTTCATCCCAAAATTCTAAGAATTGATTAATTCCTCGTTCACCATTAGCCGTGAAGTTACCTACGATATCTTTAAAGTGTAGAATATAAGGGAGATGGATATTATCCATACTGGTCAATCCATAAACTTCAAATAATTTTTCTACGAGATGTACTAAGGGTAATTTTTGCCATTCTGCCCACTCCGTGAGTAGAGCTTCTGGAAGAATGGTATCAAATGTCTGAATACTATTCTCTTTAAATAGAAGCCATGCTTCTGGATCAAATGTTTTATTACAATGAATAGATTGATATAGATAAGCTATTCTCGCATGATGAATCACATGTTTTTCTGATGTATATATGATCGCTTTTAAGGTTTCAATCAATAACTGAATAGCTTCATTAGAGCCAAGGGAAAGTGCATCTCCTGATATTACATCAAAGGATAGTTTCTCACGCTCTTTGTACTCCATCAATTGTTGAATAATCAGCGTAGCTTGCCTATTGCTTCTTACCAAAATACCAATCTGACGCGCTTGATATCTACCCGAGCTTATCCATTCGCCTATTTTTTGACACAATTGTATGGCCGAATCCTCCATTACTTGACTAGTTCTAGCACGGCCATGTTCCACATGGAGATATTCGATTTCTATGTTACCTTGGTCTTCAGCATTAGTTAAATATTTATGTGGTATTTTTTGCGTGCTGTTTTCATAGGCACGAATCAGCATGATGTCATTATGTTGTTGTTTCCACCATTGTAATCCCTCCGTTGATAGGCTATTGTTAATCTTGTCATTCAGTACTTGTTGGAGGTGTACAGGTATCTTTTCGTACAGGTAATTGTTGAACGCAATGATATTTGGTAAAGATCTAAAGTTGGTTTCTAAATTGCCATTTTCTATCAACTTACTAGTGGTGCTTTCATCAAGATGAAAAGTATGACGCACCTGTTCCTCTACCTGCTGTAATAGAATACGCCAGTCTCCATTACGCCAGCGGTAAATACTTTGTTTAACATCACCGACAATAAGATGTTCATTTTGCTTAAACTCACTATTTGCTAGTGCATTTAATAATAGCGGGCTATAGTTTTTCCATTGGATTCTAGAAGTATCTTGAAATTCATCAAATAAAAAATAATTATACTTATTTCCTATTTTCTCCCAGATGAATGTTGGATCATTATTATTATCGAGACCTAGCTTGTTCAGTAATATCTGCGAGTCAGATATTAATTGCGCACCATTTTCTTTGCGCCAGGTGCCTAATAAATCAGACATTTCTTTCAATAGGCGTAAGTAATAAAGATTATTTTGCACAGCCTGGTAGGCAATGAAAGATGCGGTATAATTCTTTATTTCTACAAACTGTTTTAAAATAGGATTAAAGCCTTGCACTAAATCATGCCTAGTATTACCTTCGGAATCTAAAAAAGCTTTTTCATCATCTAATAGATCGGTGTATTTATCAATGAGTTCTAACAGTTTAGTTGTCGACAGCTTCCGAATATTAGGTGTAAGTTTTGCTGCTGCAATTAGTTTATTTCTTGTTTTACCCTTTAAATCTTCTGGAAGGACATTTAAAGTTTTAAAGGTGTCACTAAATATGGTGATAGCTGTATCCAAGGTCTCCAAATAGGCCTCTGTTTTTTCTACAATCTCTAAGTTTAGGAGATTAAATACTTCGTTAGAATCGGCTGCTGACAAAGCAGCATTTAATTCCTGAAAGTTTTCGGAGAAGATTAGACCCGCAAGCTTACTCAATTCATTGCGATAGTTCCAATTCTCATTATTACTGATTTTTTTTTCGGCATAGTCTATTATCCAATTTAATAAATCAGGCCTGTCGTCCAACAGCTGATTAAGCATGGTTGTCAAGTCAGCTTTTACCTTATTGGTGTTCATTTCAATTTTGTAGCCCGCATCAAGATTCAGCTCATAGGTGAATGAACGAATTACTTTCTGTGAGAAACCATCGATTGTACTAATCGTAAAGTGACTATAATCATGTATGATACGGCGATATACGCGATGTGCTTTTTGTTGGACCTCGTTAGCTGACCATTGTGAATTTTGCTTGAGTAGAATTTGCCGAAAGTCATCTACTTCGGATTCCGCCGAGGATATAGTAGCTTCTTCTATAGCTAAGCCGTGTAGAACGGATAGAATTCTATGCTTCATTTCGGCAGTTGCTTTGTTCGTAAATGTGACCGCAAGGATCTCTTTGTAACTGTTTTCATTATGTAACAACAAGGTTAGATAATGTAAGGTTAAGCTAAATGTTTTTCCTGAACCGGCTGATGCTTTAAGGATTTTTAAAGGCGCTATTTGAGTCATACTATGAATGTATAAAGTAATTATGGTATAGCCAAAAAATGTTTTCCATAAATACGATGGATTATGTTAATTCCTTGTAAGGTAGGAGGGTATGATTCCTAATGGAGGATGTGGTTATATATAAATAGTTTTTGTAATTAAAATTTATTAGTATCTTTGCGTCCCCCTCTTACATGTAGTACGGGGGATATGTTGAATACATAAATAAAATAAAGAAATGGCAACTAAAATCAGATTGCAAAGACACGGTAAAAAAGGACGTCCTTTTTTCCACGTAGTAGTAGCAGATTCACGTGCTCCACGTGATGGTAAATTTATCGAGCGTATCGGTTCTTACAACCCTAACACAAACCCAGCGACTATCGTTTTGGATTTTGATAAAGCGTTAGACTGGATGAACAAAGGTGCACAACCTACAGATACAGCACGTACAATTCTTTCAGATAAAGGTGTATTGTACAAAAAACACTTACAAGGTGGTGTTAAAAAAGGTGCTTTCGATGAGGCTGCTTTAGAGGCAAAATTTGCTGCTTGGACTGAAGCTAATGAAGCTAAAATCTCTGGTAAAAAAGACGGTTTAGCTAATGCAAAAGCTGAAGCTAAGAAAGCTGCTTTAGCTGCTGAGGCTGCTAAAAAAGAAGCTATTGCTGCTGCTGTAGCTGCTAAAAATGCTCCTGTTGCTGAAGAAGCTCCGGCTGAAGAAGCTGCGGAAGAAACTACAACTGAAGAAACTGAAGGTTAATCTTTCATATCGCATTTGTAAAAGCCGATTCAGAAATGAATCGGCTTTTGTTATTTAATTTATTTGTGTCCAGCATTCACGTTTTACATATATTTGTACCATGACAATGGAAGAGAGTTTTTATATAGGATATATTAGTAAGACCAGAGGTCTTAAAGGTGAGGTGCAATTATTTTTTGAGTTTGAGGATTACGAAGACTTAGAGTTTGATGTGGTATTTGTAGAGGTTAATAAAAAACTAGTACCTTATTTTATTGATACCATCAAGCTTCATAATAATAGTACAGCCTACGTATATTTTGAAGATGTCGATCATATAGACAAAGCGCAAATATTAGTCCGCAAGAAAGTCTATTTACCAAATGATAAGATGCCGGTTCGTGATCCTGATGATTTTAGATATACCGATTTGATTGGCTATCTGGTAATCGATGAGCAACATGGCGAATTGGGAGAAATTAAAGATGTGACAGAAATGCCTCAACAGTTTATTGCTACTGTAGATATGGATGGCAAGGAGTTGATGTTTCCCTTGTCTGATGACTTAATCCTGGGCATCGATCAAGAAGAAAAAGTGATAGAAGTCGAATTGCCTGAGGGGTTGGTCGATCTATACAAAGAATAATATGAGGGAGTCAAGAGACTCCCTTTTTTGTTTCTTTTTCAATATCTTAAGATTTCATTTTGACATTCGATTTCTATTAACGATATTAGCAGTGCTTATAGAGAAAGGCGGAGGGAATAGACCCGATGAAGCCTTAGCAACCTGACACTTGTCAAGGTGCTGCATTCTACCCCATACAGTGGGAAAGATAAGTACAACGATGATGGAATACTATCTAGTGCATTTTCTCGTAAGCCTAATAAGAAAAGAAAATGAAAATAGTAGATCATATTAAAGGAGCTCAGGGTAAAACCCTATTCTCGTTCGAATTATTACCTCCCGCTAAAGGCAAAGGAATTCAAAGTATTTTTAATACAATGGATGAGTTAATGGAATTTAATCCTCCATTCATTGATGTTACCTATCATCGAGAAGATTACTTGTACAAGCAACATGACAATGGCTTATTAGAGCGTGTAGCTTACCGTAAAAGACCTGGAACTGTAGCAATATGCGCAGCTATCATGAATAAGTATAAAGTAGATGCGGTTCCACATTTGATATGTGGCGGTTTTACCAAAGAAGAAACAGAGAATGCACTAATCGATTTGGACTTCCTAGGAATTGATAATGTGCTGGTATTGCGTGGAGATGCCCGCAAGGGGGATGCTGACTTCATCCCAACGCCAGGAGGACACGCCTATGCTACCGAATTATTATCTCAAGTATCGGATATGAATGAGGGTAAGTACCTACATGAAGATATTGAGAATAGTACCAAGACTAATTTTTGTATAGGTGTAGCAGGTTATCCAGAGAAGCACTTTGAAGCACCTAATTTTAATACAGATTTCAAATGGTTGAAGAAAAAGGTAGAGATGGGCGCCGAGTTCATTGTCACGCAGATGTTCTTCAATATTGATAGGTACAAAGAGTTTGTCACTAAATGTAGGGAGAATGATATCCATGTACCTATTATTCCTGGTTTGAAACCGCTAACTAGTAAAAAACAATTAGTAGCCCTACCTAAAATTTTCCATCTAGATATCCCAGAAGAATTGAGTGATGCCATTACGAACTGCAAGAATAACGCAGACGTTAATCTTGTAAGTCAGGAGTGGATGGTCAATATGTGTAAAGAATTGATTGATTTTGGTGCTCCTGTATTGCATTTTTATACGATGAGTAATCCTGGACCTACCAAAAAGATTGTTGAACAATTGTTCTAATCAATAAAGGGAGAATTAATTCTCCCTTTATTAGTTTTATGACTAGAACTTATATTTTAATACCAACGCCAAATCCTAATAGAAAAGAATCCAGTTTAACCTTTGTTGGTATGATAAGGTCGGGGGCCAAGTTAGAGGCATCAACCTTTGTTTCTGTTTTGAGAAAAGTCTGTTTAATATCCAGATTAAGGAAGAAGTTTTTTGCTACATTAATATCGACTCCAAGTTGTAAAGCTGTTCCAAAGGAATTTTTATAGGTTATATTTTGAACTACCCCTGGATCTTCATTATAAAATGCGGTATAATTCATACCCACACCCACATAAGGCTTCCATACTGGGGTAGGATAAAAATGATATTGAAGCATCAGTGTTGGAGGGAGTACCCATACGTGACCAAGGTCTACATTTCCAGTGCTACTATTGCTTATACCAGCCAAATAATTATTTTGGGTACTTATGTTATGCTTTGATGTGCCCAAAAGTAATTCTGCCGCCATGTTTTTTGTGAAAAAATAAGTGAAATCAATCTCTGGAATAAAAGCAGAAGTCACATTAATTCCAACACCTACTTTGTTTACTTCGGAACTTTCATTGGGAATAATACCTACACCTCTAACTCTAATTTGCCACCTGTCGAATTCAGGATTCTCTTGTGCATTGGAGTAGGGTAGAGTTAGTGCTAAGCTAAATAGGGTTAGGAAAAATGTTTTTTTCATAGAATCTTATTTTACTCCTTTAACAATTCTAAGGATATGTTGTTTTGGATTTTGATTAAAACTTGTACTTAATTAGTACATATTCTTCGTGTCAATAAATTTTCTGCTTATTTAGGATGATTTGAAACTCGTGGTGTTTTCTGTTAAATCTTGTTAACCATTTAGTTGTGTGTGTTTTTGTGATTATATTTAAACAATAAACCTGTTTAAATATAATCAAATGACCTACAACAAATGGAATAACCTATTAGGTTGGTTCTGCGGAGTAATAGCAAGTACTGTTTATTTATTAACGATGGACCAATATAATAGTTGGTGGGATACAGGTGAATTTATTGCATCGGCCTACAAGTTAGAGATTGTTCATCAACCCGGAGCACCTTTGTTTCTGATGATTCAAAATATCTTTTCGAATCTAGCATTAGGTAATGTTGATAAAATTGCTTTTTATATGAATGTAGGGTCTGCGCTATGCAGCGGTATGACTATAGTTTTTTTGTTTTGGACCATTACGGCATTAGCAAAAAAAATATTAATTACTGGCCGTAATAAATCATTTGTTAATAGTCAGTTATTAGTATTTACATCTGGAATAGTTGGTGCTCTTGCTTATTCTTTTACGGATACTTTTTGGTATTCGGCCGTAGAAAGTGAGGTTTACGCTATGTCCTCCCTATGTACAGCAGTAGTTTTTTGGATGATACTGAAATGGGAAGCTCGTGCTGATGACGATGACGCAAATCGTTGGTTATTGGCCATTGCATTTGTCATGGGACTTTCTATAGGAGTTCATTTACTCAATTTATTGACTATTCCAGCTTTAGCTTTAGTGGTTTACTTTAGAAAGACTAAGACAGTAACTCGCTTAGGAGTAATAAAGACATTGGGTATAGGTGTTGTCATTTTAGCATTTGTACTGTGGGGAATTATTCAATATTCAGTGAAATTTGCTGCTTATTTTGATTTGTTTTTTGTAAATACATTAGGCCTTGGCTTTGGAACTGGTATTGTATTCTTTATATTATTAATTGTTTCTCTTTTAGTAGGCGGTTTATACTATACAGTAAAAAAACATAAAAAATATCTGCAGTTGAGTCTATTAGCCATCTGTTTCGTTCTTTTTGGCTTCAGTTCATATACCATGTTAATCATTAGAGCTCAAACTAATATTTCACTCAATAATGCATCCCCCGACAATGCTTTTTCTTTTTTAGGATATTTAAGTAGAGAGCAGTATGGTAGTGAACCTTTGGTAAAAGGACCTGTTTATAACTCTAACATCAAGGGTGTAGAAACAAGTGTTACTTATCGTAAAGATGCCGACAAGTACAATGCACTTGAGGTAAGTAATCGTTATAGTTATGACAAGGAAATGCTTTTTCCTCGTATCTATAGTGAAAAACACAGTACTTTATATCAATATTACTTGGGGTTAACGCCTGCTTCTAATCCGAGCTTTTGGCATAACATGCAATTTTTCTTTCAGTACCAGATTAATCATATGTATTTACGGTATTTCTTTTGGAATTTTATCGGAAGACAGAATGATGTTCCAGGGCATGGAGGAGTTTTGCATGGTAATTGGATTTCCGGTATAAAGACATTTGATAACTTATTAGTTGGCCCAGCACAATTATCAGATGCCATAAGATTTGATAACTCCCGAAACACCTATTTTTTCTTGCCTTTAATATTGGGTATTTTGGGGTTAGTATGGCAATACCGAAAACATAGAAGCGATACATTTATTGTCGGGTTATTGTTTTTTTTCACTGGCTTGGCGATCGTCATCTATTTGAATCAAACGCCTATGCAACCGCGTGAGCGCGACTACGCCTATGCAGGTTCGTTTTATTTTTTCTCCATTTGGATAGGCCTGGGTGTATTAGGGCTGATGGCTTGCTTACGTAGGTTGGTTAACCATCGCATCGCTTCAAGAGTTGCAATGGTATTGGCTTTATTAGGAGGGCCAATGGTATTGATTATTCAAAATTGGGACGATCATGACCGCTCTGATAGGGAGTGGACCAGGGATATGGCCTATAATTATTTGGAATCCTGTGAACCTAATGCGATATTATTTACCTATGCCGATAATGATACCTTTCCTTTATGGTATTTGCAGGAAGTAGAGAATGTACGACCTGATGTACGTGTTATTAATTTAAGTTATTTGCAGTCCGATTGGTATTTAAAACAAGCTATGCAGGATATTAATGAAGCTAAAGCTGCTCCTATTGATATTCCTTACGATAAAGTGAAAAAAGGTGTAAGGGATGTAATTTATGTTCATGATCTAGGTGTTGAACGCTTTACGGATGTGGATACTTTGTTGAAAATCATGTTATCAGATGATCAAAGCAATCAAATGCAAATGAGAAATGGATCTTTTGTGAATATATTACCAACCAAGAAGTTAATGTTGGCGATAGATAAAGATACTATTATCCGCAATGCTGTGGTACCAAAAGTATGGGAGGGAAATATTACAGAGGAAATGCGATGGTTATATAATAAAGAATATGTCTCTAAGGCGGAGCTCGGCCTCATGGCTATTTTGGTCAACAATAAATGGGAGCGTCCTATCTATTTTGCTAATATGTTGTCTACTGATAATTTTATGGGATTAGATAAATACCTTGTGAATGAAGGATTAGTGTATAAATTGATGCCTGTAGAGCTCGGGCAGAAGGATGGCCAAGTTTCTTTAGTGAATGAAGATAGTCTATATAGAAATATAACCACGAAGTTCAGATGGGGGAATATTGCTAACATCAGACACTTTGATTCTGATTATAGAACTTTTGTCAATAATTATTTGTGGGAAGAGACGGTAGGGATGGCATTGGATACATTAAACCGAAAAGGAAAGTTTACGCAAGCTAAGCATATTGCAGATATTGCTATGAATAATATGCCTCAAAAAATAGTCAATACACAGCAAGCATTCATAAATACGTTTGTGGTCGATACACTATTAAATATTGAAGAGGGTGATAAGGAGAGAGGAATCATGCTTGCTAATACTAATTTGGAGTATTTGGAACAGCAGTTGGATTATTTGAATTCGGTAAAGAATGCGATGTCTGGATTTGACATAAGAGAACTGCAATTAGCGGCGGATACGTTGGATAGGTATAGGTGGTTGGCAGATAAGTATCAGAATAGAGAATTATTGGCTAAAGTTAATGTAATAGATCAAAAAAATAGAAATCAATAGTACATCAAAAGAGAAAAGGAACCATTTAAGTTCCTTTTCTCTTTTGATGTGGATTATCCTTTTTTGACTTCTTTTGCCCAAGAATCTTTTAAGGTTACCGTTCTATTAAATACTAATTGGTCTGCTGTAGACTTCGTATCTAACGTGAAATACCCCATTCTTATGAATTGGTATCCTTTACCTGGCTCTGCCTTTACTAAATCAGGTTCTATATAAGCTTTGTTTATTATAGTCAAACTATTTGGATTCACGGAAGCTTTAAAATCTTCTTCCGCTGCCGGATTTTCTACCTGGAATAATCTATCATATAATCTTACTTCTGCTTCTTTGGCATGCGGTACAGATACCCAATGGATTGTTCCTTTGACTTTTAAGCCCGAAGTATCCTCGCCTGATTTTGAATTAGGAATATAGTTACAATGAACCTCTGTAATATTGCCATTCTCATCTTTTTTGAAATCGTGACACTCTACAATATAACCGTGTTTTAAACGAACGGATAAACCCGGACCTAGTCGGAAGAACTTTTTAGGAGCATCCTCCATAAAATCTTCTCTTTCAATCCAAAGTTCTTTTGAGAATGGAATTACACGCGAGCCTTCTCCACCTTCAACCTCAGGGTTATTCTCACCGATCAATTCCTCTACTTGTCCTTCTGGATAGTTTGTTATGACCAATTTGATAGGGTCTAATACGGCCATTCTACGCCAAGCTGTCTTGTTTAAGTCCTCACGAACGCAGAATTCTAATAGACTAACGTCAATCATATTCTCACGTTTTTGGATACCTATACGTTCGCAAAAATTACGAATACTTGCTGGAGTGTAACCTCTCCGGCGGAATCCCGATATAGTAGGCATACGAGGATCATCCCAACTCTCAACATGACCTTCAGTCACTAATTGTAGTAACTTACGCTTGCTCATTACTGTATAAGTCATATTCAAGCGAGCAAACTCATATTGTTTTGACGGGAATATTTCTAGTTTTTCGATCAACCAATCATATAGTGGACGATGCGGAATGAATTCTAATGTACATACGGAATGAGTAATCTTTTCAATAGAATCCGATTGCCCATGCGCAAAATCGTACATTGGATAAATACACCAGTCATTACCTGTGCGATGGTGATGTGCATGTTTTATCCGATACAAAAGCGGATCGCGCATATGCATGTTAGGATTGGCTAAATCAATTTTTGCACGCAAAACTTTTTCGCCATCCTTATATTTTCCTTCACGCATCTCTTTGAAGAGTCTTAAGTTCTCTTCAATGGAGCGACTTCTATTAGGTGTGGGTACGCCAGGCTCTGTTGGTGTACCTTTGGCAGCTGCAATTTCTTCCGCAGTGCTATCATCAACATAAGCTAAGTCATTTTCGATTAACTTAATGGCATACTCATATAATGTTTCGAAGTAATCTGAAGTGTATAATTCTTGAGCCCATTCGAATCCTAACCATTTTATATCCTTCTTGATGCTTTCAACGTACTCTGTATCTTCAGTGACAGGATTTGTATCATCAAAACGAAGGTTTGTTTTTCCATTATACTTCTGCGCGAGCCCAAAATTTAAGCATATAGATTTTGCGTGCCCGATATGAAGGTAGCCGTTTGGCTCTGGAGGGAAGCGTGTTAATACACGGCCATCATGTGTCCCTTTGCGAAGATCTTCTTCAACAATCTCTTCAATAAAATTCAATGATTTTTCTTCTTCAGTATAACTCATTTTGTGTCAATTATTTAACAT
>CANRHE010000056.1 GCA_947630335.1 uncultured Sphingobacterium sp. | reverse complement strand
ATAGTTTTTAATCATATGAAAGTTTTAAAATTCGGTGGTACTTCTGTAGGAAGTGCGGCTCGTATCAAAAGTCTACTGGATATAGTAGATCCTAACGAGCGTCAAATTGTGGTGTTGTCGGCCGTATCGGGGACAACCAATGCTTTGGTTGAAATAAGTCAAGCTTATTTAGATGGTAAAAAGAATGAAGCAAAACAATTGATTGAAGCTCTCAAGACGAAGTATGAGGATCTTATTAAAGAACTTTTTGACACCGAAGAAGGACTTAAAAAGGGTAAGGAACTTATAAATCATCACTTTGATCTTTTCTCTAGCTATGAAAACAAACTATTTACCGTAGCTGAGGAAAAGGTTATATTGGCTCAAGGCGAATTGTTGTCCACTGCATTATGGCATTATCATCTTGAAGAAATAGGCGTAGCATCTATTTTGCTACCAGCCTTGGATTTTATGAAAACGGACGAAGATAATGAACCTGTAGTTTCGTATATAACAGAAAAATTAACACCACTGCTAGTAGAAAATGCAGATAACAACTTGTTTATTACACAAGGCTATATTTGTCGCAATTCTTCTGGAGAGATTGATAATTTACGTCGCGGTGGTTCAGATTATACTGCTTCACTAATAGGTGCTGGAATTCAAGCTGAGGAAGTTCAGATTTGGACTGATATAGATGGTATGCATAATAATGACCCTAGATTAGTTCCTAATACTAAACCAATAGCAAAGCTATGTTTTGATGAAGCAGCAGAGTTAGCTTATTTTGGAGCGAAAATATTGCATCCACAATCTGTATTTCCAGCTCAAAAATATAACGTACCCGTAAGATTATTGAATACAATGGATCCTACAGCTGCTGGAACTTTAATCTCTAAGAATGGAGCTGAAAAAGGTACAATACGAGCTATTGCAGCTAAAGATGGTATCACAGCTATACATATTCATTCTACTCGTATGCTATTGGCCTATGGTTTTTTACGTAAAGTATTCGAAATATTTGAACGTTATAAGACTCCGATTGATATGATTACTACTTCGGAAGTTGCGGTTTCATTAAGTATCGATGATACAAGTAATTTATTAGAAATTATTAAGGAAGTAGAGTTATTCGGTAAAGTAGGGGTAGACGAAGGACAAACAATTATTTGTGTGGTGGGGGATTTCTCAGCCAATACACATGGTTATGCTGCGCGCGTATTAGATGCGGTAAAACATCTTCCAGTGCGTATGATATCTTATGGAGGCTCTGATTATAATGTTTCTATTTTATTAGATACAAAACACAAAACAGAGGCCTTGCGTTCATTACATAATCGTTTGTTTTAGTATATATTACTATATGATATTTGATAAAGATAAACTGAGTATTTTCAATAAAGAGGAGACACCTTTTTATTATTACGATATTGAATTGTTGGAAAGAACATTAGATGCAGCAAAGTCCGCTGCCGATAAGCGAAATTTCCATATTCACTATGCATTAAAGGCAAATTTTAATGACCGTATTCTAGCCGTTATTCAATCTAAAGGTTTTGGCGCTGACTGTGTTAGTGGTAATGAAGTTCAAAAGGCCATTGACGTGGGGTTTCCGGCCAGTCAAATTACTTTTGCAGGGGTTGGTAAGTCCGATAAGGAAATCTCTACCGCTTTGCGACATAATATTTTTGCTTTTAACGTGGAGTCTATTCAAGAGTTAGAAGTAATTAATGAGTTAGCAATTAAAGAAGGAGTCAAGGCTAATGTTTCTCTTCGTATTAATCCAAATGTCGATGCGAATACGCATCATTATATTACCACTGGATTAGATGAAAATAAATTTGGCGTACCAAATACAGAATTAGAAAAGGCAGCTTCAGTTTTGGAAGATTGTACTCATATTAATTTAGTAGGTCTTCATTTTCACGTTGGTTCTCAAATCTTAGATTTAGAGGTTTTTAAAAACCTTTGTATTAAAGTGAATCAATGGAAAGGGTGGTTTGAAGACCGTGGAATAACTATAAAAGTAATCAATGTCGGAGGCGGTTTGGGCGTCGATTATAATCAACCAGATAATCATCCTATCCCTGATTTTGAATCTTACTTTGACGTTTTTGATAAATTTTTGGATCGTACTGCCGGACAAGAAGTTCATTTTGAATTAGGACGTGCATTAGTTGCTCAATGTGGCTCACTTATTAGTAGGGTACTGTATACAAAATCTGGTGCCAAGAAGAATTTTTTGATTTTAGATGCAGGCATGACCGAACTTATGCGTCCAGCATTATATCAAGCTTATCACAAAATTGAGCGTATTGGTGCCGATGAAAATGTACCTAAGTTACATTATGACGTTGTAGGTCCAATATGTGAAAGCTCTGATTCTTTTGGTAAGGATATTGAATTACCTATTAGTAATCGTGGAGATATGATAGCTATTCGTACAGCAGGTGCCTATGGTGAAGTGATGGCATCTAGATATAATTTAAGAGAAGAGATTCGATATTTTTATTCCGAATAATATAATATTTCAATAAATACAAAAAGGTCAGATTTAATTAAATCTGACCTTTTTGTATTTATTGAAATAAGTGCATATAATTTAAGGATTGAGAAAAACATTTTTCAGTGAGTTTTGTTGTTAATAGTAAAACAAAATATAATAATGTAATTTTTTTATATGGCTACACATAAAGTAAATAGACAATCCGCTGAGAGTGTATATGATGTTTATACACAAGCGGACTCTATGACTCCAATTAAGAAATTTTCGATTTCTGAGACATCTAATGACCCTGAGCTTATTAAAGATTTGATTCTTGATGAATTGTTATTAGACGGAAATGCTAAACAAAATCTTTCCACTTTTTGTCAAACATACACAGACGCCCATACCAGAGAGATTATGGACCAATGTATTGTGAAGAATATGATTGATAAAGATGAGTACCCACAAACCGCGGAGATTGAGTCTAGATGTGTTCATATTTTAGCTGATTTATGGAATTCGCCAGCAAGTGCAACTACGCTAGGATGTTCTACTACAGGTTCTAGTGAAGCTGCTATGTTAGGAGGATTAGCGTTGAAATGGCGATGGAGAAAAAAGAGACAAGCTGAAGGTAAATCTACGGAAAAGCCTAACATAATTACCGGACCTGTACAAGTTTGTTGGGAAAAATTTGCTCGTTATTTCGATGTTGAGATTCGTCAAATTCCTATGGAACATGGACGTCTATTGATGAACGCCGAAGAAGTATTAAAACGTGCGGATGAAAATACTATTGGTGTAGTGCCTACTTTAGGAGTTACATTTACATTGCAATATGAGAATGTGAAGGAAATCAACGATGCCTTAGATCAGCTACAAAAAGATACAGGCTTAGATATTCCTATTCACGTAGATGGTGCAAGTGGTGGTTTTTTAGCTCCATTTATTCAAAAAGATCTTGTTTGGGATTTTAGATTACCTCGAGTAAAATCTATTAATACGTCTGGTCATAAATTTGGATTATCACCTATTGGTGTGGGATGGATTGTTTGGAGGGACGCAGAGGACCTACCTGAAGAATTAATCTTTAATGTGAATTATTTAGGAGGTGAGATGCCAACGTTTGCATTAAACTTCTCTCGCCCAGGAGGCCAGGTTATCGCTCAGTATTATAATTTCATTAGACATGGCCGTGAAGGATATGAACGTATCCAGCAGGCTTGTGCTGACCACGGTCAGTATATTGCTAAAGAGATTGAGAAAATTGGATTATTTGACATTCTTTATAATGGAGAGGGAGGAATACCAGGAGCTTGTTGGATGTTGAAGAAAGATGTTAATCCTGGATTCTCTCTATTTGACTTGACAGACAAATTGCGCTCAAGAGGATGGCAAGTAGCTTCTTACTCGTTACCAACAGACTGTCAAGATATGGTTATTCAACGCGTTTTGATAAGACATGGTTTTAGCCGTGATATGGCAGACTTGTTATTGGATGATTTGAAACGTTGTATAGATTATTTCAAGAATCACCCAGTTTCTGTAGCTCTTACAGAAGCAGAAGCAGGAAATTTTAAACATTAATATTTTCTTAACTAATGATTGATTCGAATTCTAAACAATCACATAACAGTGATTCTACTCCTAAAAAGAGTGGAATCACTGTTATTTCATTAACTCTCATGATTGCAGCGGCTGTTACTAGCCTAAGAGGTGTACCTATAATGTCTCAAGAAGAGCTAACTATGTTTGTTTATTTAATTATAGCTGCAATTTCTTTTTTGGTACCTGCAGCTTTAGTTAGTGCTGAACTAGGTACAACTTATGCGGAGATAGGAGGAGGGGTTTATACATGGGTTAAAGAAGCTTTTGGGAAGAAATTCGGTTTTTTAGCAGTTTTTCTACAATGGAGCCAAAATATAGTTTGGTATCCTACAACTTTAGCTTTTGGATCTGCTTCGATAGCCTATATTATTGATAGACCTGACTTAGCAACTAACGGAAAGTTTATTGGTTTTTTTGCTATTTTAATATATTGGGTATCTACTTTTTTAAGTTTTAGAGGTACTAATTTTATATCCAAAATATCTAGTAAAGGTTTCTTATTTGGAACTATTGTACCTTTGATAACGTTAATTGGTTTTGCAACTTATTGGGCTCTTACTGGTAATCCACTTGCATTCGATCACCTCCCTACAGATCAACCGACAATTGCATTTGTTCATAATGGTGTTGGTGAACCACGTATTATACCACATTTAACAAGTCTTGGAAATATTGTTTTTCTTTCTACAATAATTTTATTATTTGCAGGGATTGAAGCTCTAGCAGTACATGCAGCTGAGCTTAAAAATCCTAAAAAAGACTATCCAAAAGCAATGCTTTTGGCTTCTGTTTTTTGTTTCATAATCTTAGCCTTAGGAGGACTATCGGTTTCAATTATTTTACCTTATAATAATATAACCTTACAAGCGGGAGTATTAGAGAGTTTTAGTTTAATCTTTGATCATTATAAAATTGGTTGGTTAACGAACATCATTGCCATTTTAGTTGTTATTGGTTGTTCATCTTGTATAATCTCTTGGTTATCTGGCCCTAGTACAGCATTATTGTATACAGCAAGAGATGGACAATTACCAAAATTTTTAACGAAGCTCAATAAGAATGGAATTCAGACTAATATCCTTTTTGTTCAAGGGGCTTTAGTAACACTGTTGTGTTCTATGTATTTTGTACTAGAAGATGTTAGTGTTGCTTTTTTCTTATTGAGTTCATTAACTGGAGCAATATACTTGATAATGTATATGTTAATGTACTTGTCAGGTATTAAATTAAGAAAAACTCAACCTGATATCCCTAGACCTTTTAAAGTTCCAGGTGGTACCTACGGTATGAGTGTTATTGGTGGATTTGGATTTGTAGCCGTAGCATTTGCTTTTATTTTATGTTTCATACCACCGACTCAGTTACCAATTAATAGTCCTATTGTTTATACTTTATTTATTGTAGGTGGTGTATCCGTATTTGTATTGATTCCATTTATAATAAATAAAATAATGTCCAAAAAAAATACTGTTAACTAAATTCATAAATGATAAATTACTATGAAAGACATCACTAAAAAATTTGATAAGGTGCTTAAAGCATCTAAAGATTTTAACCATGTAGATCATCAACCAGATTCAAGTAAACAGGTTGTGCATAATGGCCCTGAAATTACTATGCCTTATGCCAATCAGTGGGGAAATTACCAACGTAATAAACCAGTATTAACAAAGTCGTTCGATAACAGCAAAATTTATATTATCGGAAGTGGTATTGCTGGTTTAGCTACTGCTTATTATTTTATTAGAGATGCTCAGGTTCCTGGTGAAAATATTACTTTTATTGAGCAGTTGGATATCACTGGAGGATCGATGGATGGTTCAGGTAATGCCACTGATGGATATTTAATTCGTGGTGGTCGCGAAATGGATATGACATATGAGAATTTCTGGGATTTATTTCAAGATATACCTGCGGTAGAATTACCAGCGCCATACAGTGTCCTTGATGAATATAGATTATTAAATGATAATGATTCCAATTATTCAAAATCGAGATTAATTCATAACCAAGGTGTTGTAAAAGACTTTAGTAAACTTGGCTTGACAAAAAAAGATCAATTAGCTTTGATCAAATTATTGTTGAAAAATAAAGAAGATTTAGATGATTTAACTATCTCAGATTATTTCAGTGATACTTTCAAATCAAGTAATTTTTGGACTTTCTGGAGGACCATGTTTGCTTTTGAGGAGTGGCATAGCTTGCTAGAGTTTAAGTTATATATGCATAGATTCTTGCACGATTTAGATGGACTGAATGATCTCTCTGCATTAGTTTTCCCGAAATACAATCAATTTGATACTTTCATTAAACCTTTACGTAATTTCTTAGTTGAAAAGGGGGTTCAGATTAAATTGAATACTTTGGTCGATGATCTAGAAATTGAAATCAAGGGTGATAAAAAAATTGTAAAAGAAATTACTACTATCGAAAATGGTCAGAAGGGTAGTATTAAGTTAGGTGCTCATGACTATGTAGTAGTAACTACTGGCTCCATGACGGAAGACTCTTCGTATGGTAACAATACCGAAGCAGCTATTAAGAAAATTGACAATAGTACGAGTGGACAAAGTGCTGGATGGAAACTATGGAAAAACTTAGCCGCAAAATCACCTGTATTTGGGCGTCCTGAAAAATTCTGTGGTGATGTTGATAAATCATCTTGGCAATCAGCAACATTAACGTGTCGCCCTTCAGCTTTTGTAGAAAAACTAAAAGAATACGCTGTCAATGATCCATATTCAGGCAAGACTGTTACTGGTGGTATTATCACTATTACAGATTCAAATTGGTTGATGAGTTTCACTTGTAATCGCCAACCACATTACCCAACACAACCAGATGATGTTTTAGTAATATGGGTTTATGCCTTATTCATGGATAAGCAAGGTAACTATATTAAGAAAACTATGCCTGAATGTACAGGTAATGAAATATTAGCCGAACTTTGTTACCATATTGGTATTGAGGATCAGTTAGATAATGTTATCGAAAATACAAAAGTAAGAACAGCATTTATGCCGTATATTACATCTATGTTTATGCCTAGGGCAAAAGGTGATAGACCAGCAATAGTCCCAGAAGGTTGTACAAACTTAGGACTTGTTGGTCAATTCGTAGAAACAAATAATGATTGTGTATTCACGATGGAAAGTTCTGTACGTACTGCCCGTGTAGCTGTTTATTCTTTATTAAATTTGAATAAGCAAGTTCCAGATGTTAACGCTTCTCAATACGATATTCGTCATCTTATTAAAGCTACTAAAGCTCTTAATGATAACAAGCCATTCACAGGAGAAGGCTTATTGCGTAAAGTATTAAAAGACACTTACTATCATAATATACTTCCGGAATCTCATGATAGTGATGAAGGAGATAAAAAAGAATCATTCTTGACTGAACAGTTCAACAAGTTCCATGAATGGGTAGATGGTATTAGAAGTAAAAAATAGTTTCAAAAGTCTCATCATAATAGGCCTGCAAAATTTGCAGGCTTATTTTTTGTTCCTGTTTTTTTAGTATGCTGAAACAAAAAAAGTTCAATACCGTAGCATTGAACTTTGAAATAAATATTACCAAGTTTGTTACTGAATTTAGATACTATATTAATTTTATAGAAACCACTTCATTTTTATCCTTAAACTGATCGAAAGTATATGTTTGATAATTAAGACTATCGTATGTTCTAATTTGTAGTATACCACGAGTTAGGTCTGACAAAGCTATCCAAACAGTAAATTCTGTCATATATTCTAATGGAGTACCTTGTTTGTTATTAGGGCTTAGTTCTTTTGTAATGTTTTTTGGTCTATCAAAATTATTCATAATGTGTCCTAATTCTACTAGTTGTAAATCAGGGCTATCTACTTTGTTTGCAAAAGAACTATAATAGAATGCTTTGACAAATCTACCTACGGAAGTTGATGACGATGGAATAGTATTAGTTGCAATTCCACTATCAGGCTGTCTTAAGTTTACATTTCCAATTTGACTATGAACAGTTTCAATATTTGACATGTGGCTGTAGTTATTTAAATTTTCGATGTGCCACGGAAATTCAGGACCATTAGTCATTACCCCAGTTGGGTTGTCATAAATAATCAATGCACTATCTTTTACTTCTACTACGACAGATTCACCAGTTTTATCATATACAGCGAAATGGAAAGGTGTTTTTAGACCACCCAATAATTCAAGCTCTTCTGACCAAAAATGTATATCTTGATTAATACCTTGCTTAAGTTCTTCAATGGTAGCAAAAGAAGCTAAAACCCATTCTCCAAAAGAAGCGTAAGGAATGGAGTTAGGATATTGAGACTCCGTCAAGTCAGCTAAAGGTAATGCTGGCATCATATTCAAGCTGAATGAAAGACCAGCTTCGTTAAGACCCTCCATAGCTGCATTAGGGTCATATATACTGATTGGAGTTGTGATCGCTAATATAGCATACTTAGCTTCATAGGCCAATCCTTTTGTTTTGTTTGGTGCAAGATGTTGAAAGGTATAACCTTTGGGATAATAGGTTAAGCTAGACAACCCCTCACCAAAAGTCAATTCCATTCCTCTACCATGATATACATTATTGTTATTATCTTTCACCATTAAAGATGTACATGCAAATGGTGCTTTGATAATATCACCTTTATCTTGAAGCTCATCAAATTGTTTGATGACAACGTTTGTCTTTGTGTTTTTTTTCGGCGTGTTTTGAATGCTCATAACTTTTCTAATCTTATATGGGAATAACAGATTAGCTTGGTTATTGTTTTAGAATAATATCAATATTTTTATATGGTGAGCCTAATAATTAAGTCTCTCTAATTATCATAATCTTTGCTACAGCTTATGGATTTAAACCTAACAATAAGAGCTATTGATATTTTCAATCAATAGCTCTTATAATATACTAATTTAACGTTGATTTTATCGATTAGATAAATTTACCAACTTCTTGTGCTAAGTCAATGATCTTGTTTGAATAACCCCATTCATTATCATACCAAGATACAACTTTAACAAAGTTATCATTTAATGATATACCTGCTTTTGCATCGAAGATAGATGTACGCGCGTCACCTAAGAAATCTGTAGAAACTACTTCATCTTCAGTGTAACCTAATATACCTTTTAATTCACCTTCTGAAGCTTCTTTCATTGCTTGTTTAACTTCTTCGTATGAAGCACCTTTTTCTAAGCGTACAGTTAAATCAACTACAGAAACGTCTGCTGTAGGTACACGGAATGACATACCAGTTAATTTACCTTTTAATTCAGGTAATACTAACCCTACAGCTTTAGCTGCACCTGTAGAAGAAGGAATAATATTTTGGTAAGCACCACGACCACCTCTCCAATCTTTTACTGAAGGACCGTCAACAGTTTTTTGAGTAGCTGTAACAGCATGTACAGTAGTCATAAGACCTTCAAGAATACCAAATTTGTCATTTAACACTTTTGCTACTGGAGCTAAACAGTTAGTGGTACATGACGCGTTAGATACGATATGTTGGTCTGCTTTTAATTCTTTATGATTTACACCCATTACAAAAGTAGGCGTATCGTCTTTTGCAGGAGCGGACATAATTACTTTTTTCGCACCAGCTTCAATATGTTTTTGAGCCGACTCTTGCGTTAAGAAAAGGCCAGTAGATTCAATAACTACTTCAGCACCTACTTCATTCCATTTAAGGTTTGCAGGATCTTTTTCTGCAGTTACACGAATAGTTTTACCGTTAACAACTAAGTTACCGTTAACAACTTCTACTGTACCATCAAATCTGCCGTGTGTAGAATCATATTTCAACATGTATGCCATGTAGTCAGGCTCTACCAAGTCATTGATACCAACGATCTCGATATCTTTTCTATTTACAGCAGCTCTAAATGCTAAACGGCCAATACGGCCAAATCCGTTAATTCCAATTTTCATTTTCTAATTTTTATTAATGTAATATTTAATTAAATTTTGAATAGGCTCTTTGACAACAACTTTAATATTTAAGTGATATTCTTTAGCTATTTCCAAAAGCCAATCTTTATAATCATGCGCTACCGACCCCGTAATTCCTATCTGAGCATCAGGGTAAGAATCTACTAATGGGAGTAAGTATTGTTTTACATATATCGATAATCCTTTTTTGACAAGTGTTGTAAAATATGCATCGTTACGATTTTCATAAATGAAATCTGCAAATGATGTCAAAAAAAGATTGGGATTAGGGCTATTATATATTTTATCAAGAATAATTTTTCTATCAATACTATATTTCTCTAATAGCTTTTCTCTTATTCCTTGAGGAAGTGTTTCTGTAATAAAATCTCGCAACAGATTTTGACCCAACCAATTTGTTGAGGCCTCATCTGCTAATATATATCCCAACCCGAAATTATTTGGGGTTATTTTTTTACCATTAAAATACGCAGCATTCGATCCTGAGCCGATTATTCCAACAATACCTTTTTCATCACCCAATGTCGAAATTGCTGAAGCTTGTAAATCGTTATAAACCTTCGCTTTTGCATTTTTAAAAAAAGAACAAAATATTTGGGTAAGCTTTACTTGTTTTTCTTCAGAAGAAATGCCAGCACCAAAAAAGAAAATCTTCTTAATCTTTTCTGCATTGTATAATAAACTAGTATTTTTATTCAGCAGTTGATTAATGAAGTTTTCATCTTGAATATAAGAATTGATACCCGTCGTACGAAAACCATGCAATATTTTGCCTTTTTCCGCAATTCGCCAATCTGCATATCTCGACCCTGTAAAAATAACTAGTATCATCGTTGTTTTATTTGTTCATTATATTAGCAATTTCCAACAACTCTTCATCCAACTTGAACTCTTTAGTATTTAAAGCTTCTTCCAAAGGAGTTGTAATCATTGCGGTTCCGCGAAGACCTACAGTAGCTCTAGTGTTACCTTTTAATAACTCATTTACGGCTGTATAGCCCATTCTAGTTGCCAGTACACGGTCAAAACTACTTGGAGCTCCTCCGCGTTGTAGATGCCCTAATATACTAACTTTTACGTCAAGGTGAGGAAATTTTTCTTTAACTTGTTTCGACACTTGATAGACGCCACCATTTTTATCGCCTTCAGCGATAATCACAATCATGGAAGTTTTTTGACGTTCTTCAGCAAATTCTATTTCTTCCACTAAGCCATCAATACCAGTATTTACTTCTGGTAATAAAATAGCTTCTGCTCCACCACCAACACCAGCATTTAAAGCAATACAACCCGAGTCACGCCCCATTACTTCCACAAAAAATACTCGGTTATGTGAGGATGCAGTATCCCGTATTTTATCAATCGCTTCAATAACTGTATTGTTAGCCGTATCGTATCCTAGAGTATAGTCAGAGCCATATAGATCATTGTCGATAGTCCCTGGAATACACATGACAGGAATATTAAATTCCGTAGAGAAAACATTTGCACCTGTAAAAGTTCCATCACCACCAATGGCTACTAAGGCATCTATTCCTTCCTTTTGAATATTATCGAAAGCTTGTTGACGACCTTCTTTCGTTCGGAAATCTAAGCAGCGTGCAGATTTTAAAATAGTACCACCTTTTTGGATGATCGAACTCACAGACCTTCTGTTCATAGCAGTAAAGTCACCGTCTATCATTCCTTGATATCCACGATAAATACCTGTAACCTCTAGGTCATTATATATTGCCGTACGAACGACAGCGCGAATAGCAGCATTCATTCCTGGAGCATCCCCTCCAGATGTAAATACGCCAATTTTTGTTATCTTCTTCAAATCAGTATAGTTTTTAGGCTCCACGAATATAATGTGTATTTTCTACACTATTAAATTTTTATTGCAATTTTTTTGTTTCTTTTCGATATTTTAATGATAATTGTTTTATTAATTGTATTTTAAAATAGATTAGACGTGCTTTCATTTTTTACGGTAGATTGTGTTATTCTTACTTTTCATGAAGGAGAACTTAAGGTTTTATTGACAGAAAGGAATGAATACCCCTATAAAGATTGGTGGGCTTTGCCTGGTTACTTCGTAGATAAAGGGGAGGAAATGGAAGATGCTGTCAAAAGAATAGCCTATGAAAGCACAGGCCTCAAGGATATTTATCTCGCCCAATTGGCAGCTTTCGCTGGTGTGAAAAGACATCCAGAGGGACGTATCTTGACAGTTGCCTACATAGCATTAGTTCGCTACGAAGATGTGAAAAATAAAATTAAACCAGTAACCACTTATATGCGTCAAGCGAAATGGTATAGCATTCAAAATCTCCCAGAATTAGCTTTTGATCACAGCGAAATTGTTAGCTTGAGTCTAGATAAATTGAAACAAAATATCAATTATAGTTCATTTCTGTTTGAGTTATTACCCGAAAAGTTTACACTTACTCAGTTACAGCAGATTTATGAATCTATTCTAGGATTATCGTTAGATAAACGTAATTTTAGAAAGAAAATTCTGAATTTAGGATACCTAAAAGAATTAGATGAATTCCAAACTGGCGTATCTTACAGAGCTGCTAGGCTCTATAAATTAGATAAGAAGAAATTCCAAAAAATATTTAATTAAGATAAAGTTCTCAAAGTACTGTCACAGTAATGTTATTTGTTTAAATAATGTGCCTGCTGGTGTTTTTATTTTTTATTTTTGAACAAAAGTTTATAAAAGTCAGAAATAAAAAGTGAAATGGATAAGCGTAAAGAAGAAATAATAAAGGTGGCTCTTAATAGATTTTGTCATTATGGTTTTTCTAAAACTACTATGAATGAGGTTGCAGAAGATTTACACATTACGAAGGCAAATCTTTACTATTATTATCAAGATAAGACCGCGTTAATTATAGATGTTATCAGGTATGTGGGTGAAGAATTACAGGCTTCCGAACAAAAATATATTGACAATTATTCTCATGATTTTTTGGGTACGTTATTTGGTGTTCTAGAAATGAGATCTCAATTTTTTTCAAAATATTATGTTTTGTATATCAATGAAAATTTAGAGTGGATGAGAAGCAATGCTATAAAAGAATTGTTAGAAGAATTTCACAATAAAGAGTTAACAAAGTTGAAGAATTTTTTCTCCTATGCAGCCTCTTGTGGCGATGTGCGCATTGATGATATAGATGCAGCAGCATTGGGTTATTTGGAAGTAAATAAAGCTTTGGGGATCATGTATAATGTGGAGGATATTATATCTGGACTTCCTAATAAAGCTAATGTTGATAAAGTTTTAGAGAGTCAAAAAAGAGTAGCAAAATTAATATTTGAAGATAAGATAATTACTAAATAAGTATAATGAAAAGGATAAAAATAATAGCTGTTTTTCTAGCAGGTTGTTTTGGTCTTACTTCTGTCAATGCGCAGGAAATATTAACCTTACAACAGGCCGTAAAATATGCTTTGAAGCACAAAGCAGATGCAAAAAAAGCTTCGCTCGAGTTAGAAAATTCGGAATATCTCATTGATGAGGTACGAGGTACGGCCCTACCTCAAATCAGTGTTAATGGTTCCCTGAAAAATAATATCATTATTCCTGAAATGGCTTTGGAGAATAATGGAGAAGTATTAAAGGTTAAAATGGGGCAACCATGGAACTCTGCTGCCATGGTCTCTTTAAATCAACAAATATTTAATCAATCGGTATTTACGGGACTAAAGGCTGCTAAGACCACTAGAGAATTTTATTTAATTAATAAGAGCTTAACGGAAGAACAATTAATTGAAAAAGTAGCAACGGCTTATTATGATGTATTTCAAGCACAGATGCAGTTGCAAACTATTGATAATAATTT
>CANRHE010000055.1 GCA_947630335.1 uncultured Sphingobacterium sp. | reverse complement strand
GAAAAAAACAATTTATAAAATGAATTTTCCAGCAGAATTGAAGTACACAAAGGATCACGAGTGGATTCGTGTGGAAGGCGATGAGGCCGTTATCGGTATTACTGACTTTGCGCAACGTGAATTAGGTGATATTGTTTTCGTTGATATCAACACAGTAGGAGAAGAAGTGGAAGCGGACGAAGTATTCGGTACTATTGAAGCTGTGAAAACAGTGTCAGATTTATTTTTACCTGCCAAATCTACAATCTTAGAGGTTAACGAAGCTATTGATGCATCTCCAGAATTGGTTAATACGGATCCTTACGGTGAAGGTTGGATCGTTCGTGTTAAATTGGCTAATGTTGCAGATGTTGATGCATTATTGACAGCAGAGGGCTACAAAGCTGAAATCAACGCTTAATAACTTTAATAATATACATAAAAAGCCAACTCATTTGAGTTGGCTTTTTATGTATATTATTATTTTATTTGTTTAAGCTCGACACTACTAGAAATTTTTTGACCTTCAACTTCTATATGTGTAGTAGTTTCTGACAATTTAGTAAGTTTTGTTATTGGATCTATAATATAAAATCCACTTTGAGAACCGATAACTTTGCCATCTTGATTGTATAAATTACCCTTTATTTCAATTTTGAATCCCTCAGCTGTTTTTTCGGTTAATGTATTAGTGATTGTTATATTAATACCCAATTGCGTTTCGCTAGAAGTTTCCCATGATTCGCCTATTGTAATTTCCTTACTCGGAAAACCTAAGGTAATACCTTTCAAGTTAGACTCATCAAATAAGCCGTTTGGCACATTAGGAGCTTCAATGTTCTGAATGTTTCCATAGGGATCCATCGTTAATATTAATGTTGCATCCAGTAGAGGTTGGATTTGGCTGGCAAGCATTTTTGTAATTTCATCCTCTGGTTCTTGGCTTGAGTCATACGAGGCCATCATTATACCCGCATTAACATCCATTTTAATTTTAGAATACTTAGTTTCAAGAATTATGGTGTCATCAGACACCTCAATTGGTTTTACAGACATCAACATTGACATGTCCATCATTATATCTTGTGAGCCTTCAATATCTGTCTTTAGAAGCATTTCAAAATTTATTACTTTATCCTTCTCTACCTTTATTTTGAATGCTTCTTGAGCATATGTACTAATGGTAATGGCTAATGTAAAAAGGGCTATTATAGCTTTTTTCATAATTTGGAATTTTCTAAAAAAATATATTAACTAATTTATTTTTAAGGCGTATGGTTCATAAAATAAAAGGCTCAATTCTTCTTAAGATTGAGCCTTTTATTTTATATGTTTAGAATGAAGCTTATTTTTTGTAAGCGACTTCTTTTACAGCTTTTACTACTTTCTCAATGCTTGGTAAAGAAGCTTCTACTAATGTAGGAGCATAAGCCAATGGTACATCTGCCGAAGTAACGCGAGTTACAGGAGCATCCAAGTAGTCAAATGCATTTTTCTGAACGTGGAAAGCAATCTCTGAAGAGATAGATGCCAATGGCCAAGCTTCTTCTACTACCACCAAACGATTTGTTTTCTTAACAGACTCCAAAATATGAGGAAAATCAATAGGTCTTACTGAACGTAAGTCAATCAATTCTACACTAATTCCTTCTTTAGCTAATTCCGCAACAGCAGGAATTACAACACGAGGAATCATTTTTCCGAAAGATACTACGGTTACATCTGTACCTTCTTGTATAGTATGAGCTTTACCAATTGGTAAATAATATTCTTCTTCAGGAACAAATCCTTTATCACCGTACATTACTTCAGATTCCATGAAAATAACTGGATCTGGATCAATAATAGATGATTTTAATAAACCTTTTGCATCATAAGGATTTGAAGGCACTACTACTTTTAATCCTGGAGTATTTGCATACCAGTTTTCAAAGTTTTGAGAGTGTTGCGCACCAAGTTGACCAGCATTACCTGTTGGACCACGAAAAACGATAGGACAAGCTAATTGTCCACCTGACATTTGACGAATTTTAGCAGCTGAGTTGATTACTTGGTCAATTGCTACTAATGAGAAGTTGAATGTCATGAACTCAACAATTGGTTTTAAACCATTTGTAGCAGCTCCAACAGCGATACCCGCAAAACCAAGCTCTGCAATAGGTGTATCAATGATACGTTTAGCACCGAACTCATCAAGCATACCCTGACTTACTTTGTAAGCACCGTTATACTCAGCAACTTCTTCACCCATTAAAAATATAGTTTCATCTTTACGCATTTCTTCGTTCATTGCTTCACGAAGTGCTTCTCTGAATTGAATTTCTCTCATTAGTTCTAAAATAGTTCTATTTAAATGAATACGCAAAACTACTATTTATTAATCATATTTCGTAATTTTACGCTTGCTATTTAGCTTGCTGATTGTCATTTTTTGATAACGATAAGTTGTCATTTAATAAATTTATCTAAATAGTCTTGTAGCCATAAATTTAGGTTTGTTATCGCTAACGGAATATTCCAGTTAAGTTTATTTCTTTTTTCTACATAGTTGGATATCGCTCTAACCTGTAAGGACGCTATATTAAACTGATTGGCTACATAGAAAATAGCCGCTCCTTCCATACTCTCTATTATGGTGTCAGGCAATCTATTTTTGAGGCGTTGAATTGACAGTTCATTCCCGTGCACTGTATTTACTGTAATAGCATCATGCTTTGGTAATTCTGTATGATAGTCATGATTTATTGTACTTTCATAGGTGGCGTTCCCAAATTCGAGCTGCTCTATACTTACAAAAACATCATTGTCTTCTGCACCTAGTTCGGAGAGTATATCTTTATTTACCTCTACCACTTCACCCAGAGCAATTGTTTTATCAAATGATCCTGCTATCCCTACATTAATAATATAGTCACAATTGTTTTTAGATAAATATTGTGTAAGTGCGAATGTGGTAGCGACCATTCCTACTCCAGTAATCAGATAAGGGATATTATGCTTGTCCAAATACGAAATGCTGTCTGCAATCTCCATAGCAGTTGCTGATACGATTAACGGTCTCATTTAGTTGCGTTTTAAAGTACTAAAATATACTTTTTTAAGGTATCTTTGTGTAAGATGATTTACATTACTAGACGAGAGCGTTTTAGCGCTGCACACAAATTGTATAAAGAAGAATGGTCTGCCGAGAGGAATGAGGCTGTTTTTGGTAATTGCTCCAATCCCAACTGGCATGGACATAATTATGAGCTTTTTGTCACAGTAAAAGGCCAAGTAAATCCAGAAACAGGTTTTGTTATTGATTTAAAGTTAATGAAGGCTATTATTAATGAAGCTGTCATTCTCAAGTTAGATCATAGAAACATCAATGTAGATGTAGACTTTATGCAGGGTAAGATGGCATCCACAGAGGTTATAGCCATAGAGATCTTTAATGTTTTAAAGCCTTTGTTTGAACAAGAAAATGTTTGCTTGCATAGTGTAAAGCTGCATGAGACAGAAAATAATTCAGTCGAGTATTTCGGCAATTAATCATATTTAATAGTAAATAAGAAGTAATGAGTAATTCTACGGATTTCAATGAGGAATTAGACGGCTACAGAAAAATTGAACAATATAACACGGTAGAAGTGGAGCGTATAGCATCTTTTTACCCCGATATATTGAAAGCATTAGGCGAAGATCCAACTCGTGAGGGGTTAGTGAAGACGCCAGAACGTGTGGCTAAAGCCTTACAGTTCTTGACCCATGGTTATAATATTGACGCCGCATCTGTTTTGAAAGGCGCTATGTTTGAAGAAGATTATAGTCAAATGGTCGTAGTGAAGGATATAGAGGTTTATTCCCTGTGCGAACATCATATGTTACCTTTCTTTGGTAAAGCACATATTGCCTATATTCCTAATGGACATATCGTGGGATTAAGCAAGATTCCCCGTATAGTTGACGCTTTTTCTCGTAGACTTCAAGTACAAGAACGATTAACCAATGAGATTCGGGATTGTATTCAAAATACATTGAATCCTGCTGGGGTTGCAGTAGTATTAGAATGTCAGCATATGTGTATGGCAATGCGTGGTGTACAAAAGCAAAATTCTGTAACAACGACTTCCGCATTTACTGGAGAGTTTCAAAATGATGTTACACGTTCTGAATTTTTACGGTTAATTACGGCATCATTATCTTAGTTGAGTTTATTCCAATTAAAAGCCTTTAGCGATACAATCCTAAAGGCTTTTTGTTTTTATCTGAATGTATTTTTTCTTTTTTGAATCCTATTTTAGAATAAAAAAGAATTGTTTTTTAAATAAGTTCTGTAGATTTGTCGTTATGTTTCAAAATGAAGAGCAAGTAAATACCTATTTAGAAGCGCATTCCGACGAAGAAAGTTCGTTGTTAAAGCGCATAAATAGAGAGACTTATCTCAAAGAGACCATGCCTCATATGTTGTCTGGGCATTATCAAGGTAGAGTATTAGCAATGCTTAGTAAAATGATCAATCCTAATCGCATATTAGAGATTGGAACTTTTACAGGGTATGCGACTTTATGCTTGGCTGAGGGATTGCAAGACGGCGGTTTTCTTGATACTATTGATATCAATGAAGAGCAAGAGGAGCGAGTATTGTCTTATTTCGAAGCGTCGTCATATAGAGAATGTATACGCTATCATATTGGTGATGCAGTAGAAGTAATTCCTACTTTAGAAGGAGACTTTGATCTTGTATTTATTGACGCTGATAAAAAGAGAAATCTCGTTTATTATGAGATGTTGATAGATAGGGTCAGAAAAGGAGGTTTGATTCTAGTGGATAATGTTTTGTGGAAGGGTAAGGTTTTTAATGATAATCCTGACAATCAAACAAAGAAGGTTATGGAATTGAATGATACGTTGGCAAAGGATGTACGGGTAGAGAAGTTGATCTTGCCAATTAGAGATGGGCTTTTTGTTTTACGCAAAAAGTAATTGTTGTACTAAAAATTAGATAATGCAAAAATCACTAATAGGCAAAGTATTGCTTATGATGTTATTATGCTTGTTTTCTATTGCTACCTCATTTGGTCAGCAGCAGTATACAATTTCGAGTTATATCGAGGAGCATAAAAAAGTTGCGCAGCAACTAATGAAAGAAACAGGTGTGCCAGCATCTGTCATTTTAGCTGTAGCTATCCATGAAAGTGCTTATGGTAATAGTAGGATCGCTAAACACTTGAATAATCATTTTGGTATAAAGGGTAAAAATGATGGTAAGACTATTCGTTCAGCTTATAAAGGTTACGGTTCTGTCTTAAATTCTTATTTGGATTTTGTTGACTTATTGAAGAGAAGAAAATCGACTCAATCATTGTTTGATAACCATAATTCTACTGATTTTACAGCTTGGGTAAGGGGAATTGCTCGCTCGGGGTATTCTGCAACCAAAGGCTGGAGTGGCAAAGTGCTATCTACGATAGATCGTTATAATTTGTCCGAATACGATAAATAATTTAAAGGCGTTAATTTCAAAGGTATGTATAGAATTGTTCTTTCTGTTTTGATTATCATCTTTTTAGGGTCTTGCACGACGAAAAAGCATTCTGTATTACGAGGACCAGGGGTACATACCCACAAAGAGACGGTACCCAGTCGTCCTTCGGTTTCGAATGAAAGTACCTTTAAGCCTAATAATTCTAAAGGCGGTTCTCTAACTGGAAACAGTTATATTGAACAATATAAAGATGTCGCTATTCGAGAAATGAATCAGTACGGCATACCTGCCAGTATTAAGTTAGCACAGGCTTTATTAGAGTCTGGGAATGGTAACTCTTATCTTGCCCAAAAGGCAAACAATCACTTTGGAATTAAATGTGGTGGGGTATGGAATGGACCTTCTATTGCTCGAGATGATGACAACCCAAATGATTGTTTTCGAGTTTACCGTTCTGTAGAAGACTCTTATAGAGATCACTCTGAGTTTTTATTGCGTAAGCGCTATGAAAAACTGTTTTTTTTGAATAAAGATGATTATAAGGGTTGGGCCAAAGGTCTTAAAGAGGCAGGCTATGCTACGAATCCTCGATATCCTGAATTACTTATTGATATCATAGAGCGATATAGCTTACATCAGTATGATAAGGGAGAATCTAAACATCAAAAAAATCGTCGTGAGCATCGCGTTGAACATATCATAGAAGAGAAAATTGAACTAGAGCCTAAGGTAAAACCTGATGCCATTAAACCTCCTGTAGCTATGGTTATTCATGAGATTAAAGTAGGACAAACATTATATAGTATTGCTAGATTATATGGTGTGACCGTTAGTCATCTTCAACAGATTAATAATTTAGACGGTGATTCGATTTCTATCGGACAGTTATTAGTCATTTCTAAATAATTATTTTTATTTCAAAAAATATATTATCTATTTATTTTGCATGTAATGAGTGGTCTGTTTTGACTGCGTACCACATTGCAAAGAAATAACTAATCTACTATATTCAATTAATTTTTGTTAAATAGTATGCTTAATACTCGGTAATATCGTAGTTTTAATGTTGTGATATTATTTGTGCGTATATTATCGATAGTGCTGTTGTTACTCAGCAGTTTGAACTTATTTGCTCAGCATGAAGTTGAAGGCATTGTCTTTGATAAGGATACTGGTCAGCGAGTGGGTAGAGTTTTTCTTACAAATATAACTTCGAGGCAGAGCATATTTAATAATGCTAGAGGCGAGTTTAAGATTGCACTGAAGGAAGGCGATTTATTGACCAGTACTAAGGATAATTATTTTTCAGATACGCTGAGGTACACAGGGCAAGATGTTATTATTATCCATCTCAAGCGAGCATCCATTTATATAGACCCTGTCACTGTTGTAGCACGTAAAACTCCAGATCAAATATTATCGGAGCGTAAGCGTGATTATAGTAAGGCCTATGGTCTTGCTGATCCAGGGAGTGTGATTAGTGTAGGCGATAATGGAGCAGGATTAAGTATTGGAGCTATTTATAATTATTTTAGCCGTGAAGGTCGTAATGCTAGACGTCTAACGCAGTATTTTCAGAAGGAATATGAAAATAATTATGTCGATATTCGTTTTTCAAAAGAGCTTGTTCGTGTGACGACCGGGTTAGAAGGGGAGGCTTTGGATAATTTTATGATACGATATCGCCCTTCTTATGACTTTATTTTGCATGCGAACCATTATCAATTAGTCAGCTATATAAAATCTAAGTATGAATTTTTTAAATTTGTACCTTATATTAAGCCTTTGCCTGATTTAAGGGAAATTAATTTATTGCCATAATAATATTAACTATGAATTTTAAGTTATCAATTTTGTTAGGAGTATTCCTTCTGTTGTCTACTGCAAAATTATTTGCTCAAGGAAATCTTAAAGAATTACGGGAGAGACCAGAAACTAATATCGTAAATACGGATACGGCTTCCACTATTAGAATTAAGCAGATATCGGTACCTATACCGCAATTAGGATTAAAGGTGAATTACTGGAAGCATTGGACAAAATTTGGAATTAATGCCAATCAAGCAACATTTAGTGATAGCTGGAATTCGGGAGGGGTGAACTCTCATGCGCTCTCAGGTATTGTGTGGCAGAAATCTGAATATACAAAAGACAGATTTAATTTTACTACGGAACTGGACTTAAAGTATGGTAAAGTATGGAATCAAGATCAATTACCTAAAAAGAATAATGACCGTATTTTTTGGGATAATAAAATTGCTCATAAATTGAATGATAAATGGGCGATATACTTCTCTTTTACCTTCGAGTCACAATTTGATGCGGGGTATAAGTATAAAAGGGATTCTGTAGGTCAAGAAATTATTGATTACAAAGCTTCTTCCTTCATGGCTCCAGGTTATTTCACCGAGTCGTTAGGTTTGGAGTATAAACTGGATAAAACGTTGTCCGTACGTTTGGGTACAGGTACTGCTCGTCAGACTTTTTTATTGGATACGACCGTGCAACAACGGTATGGTGTTGATCCAGGTAAAAAATTTAAAAATGACTTAGCATTTCAGATTACAGCAAATTTAGATAGAGACTTGGCTAAGAATTTGAACCTGAAGGCTAGGTATAATCTATTTGCAGATTATAAAATGGTATCTAACCCGACGCAGCGTTTAGATGTTACTTTAGCTGCAAAGATTACACGAATAGTACAAGTGACTGCTAGTGGCGTTGTGTTTTATGATCCAGAGCAGCAGAATGGTAAGGTGCAAATGAGTGAGTCGTTAGCTATGGGCATTATTTTTGCTTTTCCAAAATAAAGTATTATATTTTTATAAATGTGTAGAGGGGTTACCGTATTTGTGTTCAGCCTATTATTGGCCGTGTTATCAAGCTGTGGAACTAAAAATAAGGTTTCTCGATCTCAGGTTCTGTTGAGCCCAGATTTGCGTAGTGGTATGCATGGAGGCGGATTAGATTCTAATAGTTTGTTGATTGCTTCTATTTCAGTTCAGTCGGATACTATTAAACCTAGTAAAAACGTAGAAGAAGAATACACTGAAGATCCTTTGGCTCTACAGAAAAGCATGGGATTGTATAAATCTGCTGATTTTACCCCCGCTATGCACTATGATCTGCGCAGACCTAATTACGTTATTATACACCATACAGCTCAGAATAGTGTAGCCCAAACTATTCGTACTTTTCAAGTGCCGCACTCCAAAGTCAGTGCGCATTATGTAATTGGTAAAGATGGTAGGGTTGTACAGATGCTCAATGATTATGATCGTGCGTGGCATGCAGGTAAGTCCAAATGGGGAAGTTTAACTGATATTAACTCTTCTTCGATTGGAATTGAGCTTGACAATAATGGTAGAGATAATTTTCCAGATGCACAGATAAATTCATTATTAATCTTATTAGATACCTTGAAGACGAAGTATTATATCCCACAACTCAATTTTATTGGACATGCGGATATTGCACCTACTCGTAAGGATGATCCTAATATTAATTTTCCATGGAAGAAATTGGCAGATAAGGGTTTTGGTATATGGTATAACCCGGAAGGGTTAGTGGATCCTCCAGCCAGCTTTAATCCTATAGACGCTATGAAGATTATAGGGTATGATATGCGTAACCCACAAGCTGCAATAAGGGCGTTTAAGCGCAAGTTTATTGTGAGCGACGTGAGCGTGGTGTTGACAGACTATGATAAAAAAGTCTTGTACGATTTATATCGTAAGTATTATTAATGTTTCTGTACTCGATTGTTTAACCGGTCCATATATTCTATCAATAGGCTAGTTAGTATTAGTATTATACAGCCAATAACATTTAGCCATAAAAATGCGACAATGTCTGCCTGCCAGATCACTATTATTATTAATTCAGTCACTATTGCCGACCAAAAAACTGCCTTTCCTCGAACTCTCTTGATGTAAAAGGCTACTAAGAATATGCCGAGTATAGTACCGTAAAATAGGGAACCAAGAATATTAACTGCTTCTAATAAGTTGCCTAGCTTGTTAGCGAATAATGCTATCGTTACCGTGAATACACCCCAACCAATAGTGAATAGCCGAGAGATACGAAGATCTTTCTTTTCATCTATCTTCTTATTTATAAATCGTTTGTAAATATCTATTACAGAAGTGGATGTCAAGGAGTTGATTGCGCTGGCTGTTGCTCCCATCGAGGCGAGCATGATAATGGCAATCAGCAAGCCGATTAACCCCTTCGGAAAGGTCGTAGTGATAAAATGCAGGAATATATAATTGTTATCGTTTGTGTCAGCTGAACTATTATTTTTTTCAATAAGATGAATGACTTCTTTTCGCAATACTTCTCCCTGTTCATTTATGGACTTGATCTCTTCACCCATTCTATCAACTACTTGAGTTTCTTTATGATCTAGTGCGTTTATAAGAGAACGAAGAACCAAGGATTTTTGAGAATTTAGGCTATCCTGTTGGTGTAATATATTTTGGTAATCATCCGCATAGATGCTTGTCTCTAATTTTGAGGTTTCTTGCGTATTAAAAAATAAGGGTGTGCTATTGAATTGATAGTACACAAAAACCAAAACACCTATTAATAATATACAAAATTGCATAGGTATTTTTAATAAACCATTCATCAGTAGTCCCATTCTACTTTCTTTGGTCGATGCACCCGTTAAATACCGCCCCACTTGACTCTGGTCTGTACCAAAATAAGATAACTGTAGGAAAAAACCACCAATTAATCCTGTCCAAAGGGTATACTGATTATTAAGGTTGAAGGTAAGATCAATCGCATTTGTCTTTCCTGATTTCCCTGCAATATGTAGTGCTTCTGTAAAGCCAATGGGTTGCGGTAAAAGGTGTATCACTACCATACCCGCAAGAAGAAGTCCAGAGAATATTATACCCATTTGTAATAGCTGCGTATAGGATACGGCTTTGGAGCCGCCATAGGCTGTATAGACTATCACTATGATACCAATCACTACCGTCGTAATGGTGGTGTCTATGTGTAATACTGAAGAGAGGATGAGTGCAGGTGCAAATATCGTGATTCCTGTAGATATCCCACGTTGAATCAGAAATAGGACAGCAGTCAGTGCTCTGGTCCTTATATCAAATCTTTTTTCAAGGAATTCATAAGCCGTAAAAACTTGAAGCTTATTGAATATAGGTACGAATGTGATACAAAGTACAATCATAGCTAAGGGTAAGCCAAAATAAAATTGCACAAAGCTCATTCCAGAGCTATAGCCTAGTCCTGGAGCAGACAAAAAGGTAATAGCACTTGCTTGAGTAGCCATTACGGATAATCCTACATTATACCACGGAAGTGACTTATCCCCTAAAAGGAATCCGTTGATATTATGAATATTCCTGCTTTTGTAGATACCATAGATAACTATCAAAAGCAGGGTAATGAAGAGTACTAGCCAATCTATTGCACTCATGAGAAGTATTCAGTGAAAAAATACATCGCTATAATGCATAATAATAGCCAAGCGATTACAATCCAATAGAATTTTCGCCAACTATTAATGAAAGGAGGAAGTCCCTTGTTATCTGTCACTTGCTTTTTCAGGTAAAAGAACAGCATTGAAAAAAGCTGCAAACAATAAACCTATAATTGCACCAGTGATAACACCTGTGAATGTAGCGCAAGCAACAGCTCCGATAAGGCCACTAAAAATAGCACCTACCAATAAGATAATACCTTTAACGTTAAGTTCTTTCGATTCGTTTACTTGATTTTCCATATATAATTGTTGTTTTATTTTTCTTTTGAAAGCAAATTTACAAATAATCTGTAAGCTCCGGGAATTCCGGCAGGTAATTGTCTAAAAAAGGACAATGACGTGTATACAAACTTACCTTTTCCATAGTTAACAATCAATAATGATCCTGGATTTGTAGCTTCGTTTTTGTCATTCATTTGCAGAGGAGTTCTATATCTACTATCTATGTTTTCTGCAAAGTATAGTCCTCTTTCTTGTATCCAATTGTCAAAATCTGTTGAAGATAGCTTATTCGGATAGTTCATTGCAGGATCTGTAGTGTCCAATTGTACTGCTGCATCTTCCTCTGTCACTCGGTTTCGACCAATATCAAATGGATATGGACCTATTTGTTCTTTATTATTCGGAATATTCACATTATACTGAAAGAGCGCTGTACCACCTTGTTCGACATACTGCATAATAATCTTAGAAGTCTTATGAGCATCCTTATTGACATTAAAGAAGCGAACGCCGACTATTACAGCATCGTATCGCTTGAGTGCGTCTAGAGATACTTGCTCCGTTTTTAAAAGGGTAGTTTCAATCCCAATTTGATTTAAAGATTCGGGGATTAGATCTCCTGCTCCAGCAATATAAGCTACTTGTTTTACGGGGGTGATGATTTCAATGTTTTGAATTTGAGCCTCCGCCAGTGGATACCAGGTAAGGGTAGGTATATGATCATACTCGATGGTCTTTATACCATGTAAGGGTTGATTATTCCAAATAAGGCTAATGTTTCCCTTTTCAGGTTTTTGTACCAAGGGCTTGACTTTGAGCATTATTGTTATACTTTCCTTATCTTCAAAATTCAAATCTATGGTATTCGGTTGGATATCCCATCCGGCCATAGGGTTTGTCTTTACTTGTGTTTTCTGTAGATCTTTATCAATTCTGGTAAAGGTTACAGCTATATTTTGAGTTTGTGCATTGACACTAATATTATTTTTGGTTAGAAAGTTGGCAACCAAAGAAGGAGCTATGCTAATATCTTGATATAGCTCGCCTAATACAGGGTCTACAGATTTGTACATGATATCTGTAGATAGCTTTAGGTCCTGATTGTTTATTTTAAATAACAGATCGACACTAGGTTTATTGGGGTTTGTAGGGAAACCTAAGTCATCTTGCTCTACTTCAAATTTACCCAAAGAATGGGGACTAATAAGCCAATAGGGTTGGGTTATTGTAGCCCACGACATACTTTCTTTTTCCTGTATGATATGATTTTGCGTTAATTTTTTATTTACTGTAGTACCATTTATGGTCAGTAGTTCGATATTTACATTCGGATTTTGTACCACTGCTTCAATGGTTATTTGGAATGTTTTATTTATTGGGTATTGTGGCTTCGGGCTATAAGCTTCAATGGATAATCCCGCGCATGCAACTATTAATGTATTTATTTCATTTGTTTTCTGCAGCTTCCAGTAGTTATCCTCAATTTTAGAAATTAATGTCCGCAATTCTAATAAACTAGGGATGCTTCTTTCGGGATTGTTAGGTCGGAACTCTTGAATGAGTTTATCGATTAACTTTTGTATATCTCTGGAGTTAGGTATTCTTTTCCATGTTGTCTCTATACCCTCCATGAGTTCTACATTCGCTTGTTCACCATCCACAAGTTCAAAGTATTCTATGTACCGGCCTCTACTAGAAGCTGCACCAAAACCTTGGCTTCGATGCTGTGAACGGCTCTGCGCAGCAATTTCCCCATAAGACTTGCCTAATAACGGATTATAGGTGCCGATATCAATTTTTAGTTGGTCTTCACGCGTGTTATTTTGTCCTCCAAAATTAGCGGTGTTCCATAGTAATCGTGTAGCTTGCCACGGTTCCACATGTTTCAATTGATCCGGAAAAGCATTAGGGTCTGCCGCCGCACGAAAGGCCTCCTGTGCAAGGATTGCAGAAGCTTGGTGATGTCCATGGCCTCCACGTGGGTCCGGCGGAAACCTATTGATGATTATATCTGGTCTATATTTACGAATTAACCATACTGCTTCGCGTAGAGCAGTTTCTTTATCCCAAAAGGAAAAAGTTTCTTCATGGGTTTTCGAAAAGCCAAAGTCATAGGCTGATGTAAATAATTGTTCACCTTTATCTATTTTTCGGGCAGCTATTAGTTCTTGTGTTCGTATCAAACCTAAGTCAATACCTTGGTCTGTTCCGATGAGATTTTGACCTCCATCTCCTCGGGTGAGTGATAGATATGCTGTTCTATAGTTTTTTTCTTGTGCTAACCAAGCAATTAAACGAGTATTCTCATCATCAGGATGTGCAGCAAAATATAATACAGAGCCTAATGTATTAAGTTTTTTCAATCCCTGCTCAATTTCATTGGATGGCAATGGTTTTAGTTGAGCTTGAGTGCTGGTAAAGAAAAGGGGTTGGATTGCGATTAGTATAAATAATAGTCTGATCATCACTAAATATACGTGTTTGATTGAAATAAACTTCAGCGTAATAATAAAAAGGAGCTTCAAAGAAGCTCCTTTTTACCAACAATTAAAAATCTTCAGTCTTAAAATATTGTATGGTTCAATTCTTTTGTTTATAAAACAATTAGTGCCATACTTACGATACAATATATGGTGCATATATCGTAACTATAGTAAAAGTAACATAAAAAAATTGAAGTAACCTGAATAAGGTTTGGAAAAATTTTCCACACCATTCGAGTTATGAACAATTGAGCAGTGTGGAATTCATTACAGGTGGTCTCGCCTGCGTGAGAATGTAAAGTGCAGGTCTGGTACTACTTGTCGATAGAGCCTAGTACGCGTTGCATGAACTTGTTTAGAGCTTCTTTCTTTGGCGTACCTTCTTTTATCAATTTATCGACTTCAATCGCTCCATACATATTTGAAATCAGCTCGCCAATGACATCTAATTCTTCGTCTTTTAGCGTAGATACTTCGGTTAATGACTCTAGGGTTTCAATTGTTTCTAGTACATAGTCTGCATCATTTGCTTCAATGAAGTCAGTCAGGTGTTTAATTATTGGTAACTTCATTTATTA
>CANRHE010000054.1 GCA_947630335.1 uncultured Sphingobacterium sp. | reverse complement strand
AAAAATTTTTTAAATGAATACCACAATCGTTTTCCTTTATGTTTACGTACTATTATCTTACTATTTAAAATATCAGCGAAAGCATTATCGTAATGACCAAAATTGCCTGTAGAAATGACATCTTTCATTAACCATGTTGAAGTTATTCCTTTTCGCAATGGAAATGGTAACTTATCTTCGGAAAGACCAATATAATAAACTAGAAAGTGATGTAATATTTCTACCCAATTAATAATCTTAACATCTTTATAAGTAGTTTCTAGCCATTTATTATCGTATTTTCCATATAGCTTATCATACAATACTGCTGAATCACAAAATTGTCGTAATCCAATTCCATACATTAGCAAATGCTTCAAAATATGTAAATTAACTTGTAAAATATTTAGGCTCGGTGGTAAAGTCTTGTAACTATTCCCTTCAAAATAATATGAACCTGTTCTGAGCAACTCTTGAATTTCCTTACTTTCAAGCTTATACTTAGCAATTGGACTAAAGGCATCAAATAGTTTAATATGTATATCCACATCACATTTTCTCCACTTAAAATCAAAACTATTAATAGTCGATCGGTGCAGTTTAATTCCCCTTTTATGCAATTCCTTCCAAAGAACTTGACTATCATTCGAATCATTAAAATACCAATCAATATCACCACAAATTCGACGATTAGGATTTGAGTATAATTGAGCAATTCCTTGTCCTTTCAATAGGATTCCTGATACTCCTATCTTGTCAAAAAATTGTATTTGCTCATCAATACATGCAATCATTTCCTCATTTCTCTTCTCTGTATTATTAATTAGCACAACCCATTTTAATAATAATTCACGTTTAGGTAAAGTGTTTAGATCTAATTTTTGAATTCCGTCATATATAATCCCCTCGACAGTTTGATTTTTAGCAATATCAAAAATTACTAACCATTCCTTCTCATCTAATGGGAAACAACTAGTTTGGGAGATAGGAGTGCTCCACAAGCCCGCCTTCAGCAAACAAAAAAAAGCTTCTAAAACTCTATCATTATCCATTTAGTATTCCTCTAATAGCCCTTCAATTCGTAACTGTTCTAATAAAATCTTAGTATCAACTAAAGCTTGCTCTTCGGATACTTCATAATGATTAGTAATAATTTTGGCTACGTCATCCAAAGAGAAATCTATACCTTCCAATTCCTTCCAGATATATGTAGCAGTTTCATTCAAAGTGAAAACTTTGGACATGTCTACAACATCTTGACTTGGATCAACAATAACAAAGTCTGATCCCATTTGTCTTAATATTAAATCATTTCTCAGTCTCATAATTATAAAGTTTATTATTAATTAATTTCACATAGATTCTTCTGAACGGTCTCAAAATATACCATACTAATCCTTTGATCCTAAAATTAAGGCCTAGCAAATTCACCGTCTTATGTTTACGGATTAATTCTTTACCTATTGCGTAGACTTTATGCACATTAATTCTCTCTATTTGAATCAAATTATTATCGCCCACTAAAAAAATATGTTGTTTATTCTTACGAATAACTCTATGAAACACATAAGAGTTATTATACTCGGCCAAAATAACACTACCTAATTTTATATCTTCGAAAGACACAGAACTCAATACCACATCTTCTGCATGTTTAATAAAAGGCTCCATACTAGTTCCTGATATCTTGATCTTTACATTACGTCCACGTTTAATTAAATCTAAAACTGAACTAAATAATTCTAAATTTGATACTTTTTTTGACTTCATAACAAGATTAACAATCAATTTAATTCAGATCAAAATTTTAAATTAATAGCTAAAGATTATTTTAAAATTTAAAGGTGCTATATAACTCTAGGCATTTATTAATCATTTTTTCATGAGTAAACATTTCCTGAAATCTCCTTAAACTCCCTTTAGCTAAACTTTGATATTTTGTACTATCATTGGCTAAAATTTCAATTGAATTAGCAATTTCAAATTCATCGCACGGAGGAATAACTAACCCTGAATCATCATTCTTATTAACCCATTGTACACCAGAACCTTTTATAGCTGTTGAAATAATTGGTTTAGCACAAGACATCGCTTCTATTTGAACAATTGCAAAGGCTTCCGTCTTAAAAATGGAGCTTAAAACAAAAGTATCACAAGCATGAAAGTATGCATGAGACTCCTCATCAGAGACATATCCTAACAATTTAACTTTATCCTGAACTTTAAGATCAACTATCTGTTTATTTAAGGTTTCATATAATGGTCCCTTTCCGGCAATTATAATCTTATAATTATCCCCTAAAAACTGTGCCGCTTTTATCAAAAAACCAAACCCTTTATACTCTACCAGCCTTCCTAGCGCAAAAACAATGAATTTACCTTCATTTTCGGCTTTAATTTTATTAATTAATGCTTTATTTTGCTGTATTGGCTCAATTCCAATCGGGATATAACTAACCTTATTTTTTACTTTTTCCAAAAATGGAGACTGCTCAACATAGACTGGAGTGGTGCCAACAATCAGGTCTGCCCGTTTTATTAACCATGACTGTAAGGAGGAATATAATAATAACATTTTTTTTTGCTTCAGTATATCGCTATGCCAATGAAGTATAACCCTCCCTTTAAATCCAGAAAAAAATAGAGCAAGCGCAGCCATAGGATCAGGATGATGAATATGAATAATATCATAATTATTAGCTATTTTTCTTATTGTCATTATCATGGAAGGTGAGATCATAGTAGAAGCCACTTTAAATAAAGTAGGTACAATAATAATTTCCGCTAAATCATTAATTTTTAAGTTTCCACTAGGTTGACCTTCTGTAGATGCGCAAAGCATATCGCATCTAATACCTTTGTTTGATAAACCAACAGTCAAATCATATATAACCTTCTCTAACCCTCCCCTAATAGGATAAAATTTCCCAAGCTGTAAGACCTTCATAGACATTATTTTTTTAGAAGAACAGAAAATAAATCATGCCAAGTATTTGTTGTAAATTGATCAACATCGTTAATCGGTGTATTATTTAAAAAGCTATTATCACCTTGCATAAGCTTGGACATTTGCTGAGCTAATTCATTGGGATTATCGGGATTAAAAAATGCTGTTAAAACTGAACCTTCGGCCGTCTCATGTGCATAAGGTAAATCTGCTAACAACATTGGTTTTTGAAATCGAGCAAATTCAGAAATTGGTAAGCCCCAAGTTTCCGCCTTTGATGGAAAAACAAGAGCATCAGAATTTGCATAGTACTGAAAAAGAGCATCTTTAGACATGAAACCAGCAAATACAAGCTGACTTACTCCACCCCACTTGCCTTTTAACCATCTTGCATACCCATTTTCATCTCCTTTCACAGTGATAAGAACTTCAAACTCTCGATTAATATTCTGAGACAGAATCTGTGTTGCAGCAGTTAAACATTCAAAATTCTTATGAGAATTAGGCGAAGCAGCATAAATAAACCTATATTTCTTATCCTCAATTGTTCTGTTAGGGATATTTTGAATAGAAGAGCTTTTAGGTTTAGCTATAATTAAATTACTATCTGAGAGATCAAAAGCACGTTTAAACTGGTCTTTAATCCATCTCTGTTGTACAACAACAAAATTATTATTATGAATATTTATTTGATATACATATTTAGAGAGAAGAGAAAAAAGCACAATTTTAGGAGTCCAAAATAACTCCCTCCACTTCCATTTATAGAAAGGAAATGGATTGTGGCAATATACAGCTTGTTTAATAGACTTAACATTTGGGGTTGTATCATGTAAAGAGAACCATAGATATACATCTCCTAATTCTAAAGATATATCTTTCATAGTTACATATTCATACCACAAACGATAGATCCAATTTTTTTTTGGTTTTTGAGTTTCAATATAATCAATATTAGGATAGAAAGCATAGCTTTTATCATATACTAGGGCTACAACTTTATATTTATCATCCTGAGCTAATTCAGATAAATAGTGCAAACAGTCTCGAAGAATAGTAAGCGTACCAGCCTCCACTAAATTAACTGCAGAAATCACAATTATTTTCTTACTCATCAGTTGGTCATCAAATTAGTAAATAAAGTTATCCACTTCTTCATTATAAGGGACTCATTAAATTGACAAGAATTGCTCTTGGCATTAGCGCCCATCTTTTTTCTAAGTTCTTCTTCATGCATAAGCCTAAGTAAAGCGTTAGACATACTATCAATATTACCTTGTTCAACCAAAAACCCATTTATACCGTCTACAACAATATCTTTTGGCCCACACATACAATCATATGAAACTAGAGGTAAGCCGCAAGCCTGAGCCTCTAAAAGCACCATAGGCAAGCCTTCATACCTCGATGTCATAGCTAAAATTGAATGCTCATAATAAACATATTCGATGTCAAGTATAGGATTCTTTAAAAAAACCACATTACCTAACCCCAACTCGTTAATCAACTCTTGGTAGTTTCTTTTCAAGGCCCCTTCACCATATATATTTAAAATCCAATTTGAATTTTCTTTATACACAATACTCCACGCTTTAATTAAATCATCAAAACCTTTTTGATAATCAAAGCGGCCTAAAGCAATTACTTTCTTAGCGTTTAAGTTAGCAGTGGAAGTAGGCACAAAACTATTTGCATTAGGGATGACTTCTAAATTTGATAAACTTCCCCATAGTTTTTTATCCTCCTCCGTCAATACTACAAACTTGTCATATTTCTCAACTATTTTTTGGTCTAATCGGCTCAGATAATTATCAACAATTTTGAAAATACCATTCCTTTGATATTGAAGTCTTTTATATTTTGAAAAATGTATTTCCAGTACCTTTTTACTTCCGTCATTAATTTTAAATAAAAAAGGAGCTTCATAATCAAACATAGATATAACTATATCTGCTCGTATTTGTTTCAATTTTTGATTTAAAATTTTGTAATGTCTCCTTGTCTTATAGATACGTGAGAATAATTTTATCAATGGATTTTTATTTAAATCATCAGTATAATTAATCCCTAAATCTATACAATGGATAGACTCTTCTAGTTTATAAAATGGAGCTCTACCTTTTTGATCAGTAGTTATTATTGTAACAGAGTGTCCATTTTTAGTCAAATAATTAGCTTTATTTGTAAGCACCCTTTCCATTCCACCAGAATTAAAAGTTCCAACGATATTATAAACGATTATCATACCTTCTCAAAATCCTTTCTATAATAATTAGTAAAATATGTCTGAGATAAAACTAGAAAAAACGAATAAACCAAAAATAAATCAGTAGATACTTTAATCCAGTTTGCAAGGGCTGCTACTAAAAGTAAGTAAAACATATTCTTCACATAATTAAAACGATTAGCTAACGAAAATGATAAATAGAAGAAAAATATGGTAAAAACTAAAAGACCTAGAAGCCCTGAATAATATATAAAACGTAAATATCCAACATCAGTTCTCATATAAAATAAACCAGTCCAGATATCAAAAAAATATCCATCACCAATAATCCATGTCTTAATAGTTGTTGGAAATACCCACATATCCTTTAATACTTCGGTTGAATCTGTTTCCCATCGTCCTTTTTCAATAAGATTAAAAAAACCCTCGAAACCAAATCTTAATAAAGTATAAAAACGTTTATCTGTATTATAGAAGTAGGTACATGTCGCAGTTATAAAAGATAAAACTATTAATATCATCTGCCAAAAATAAACGCCTATGAGATTAACTGATTTTGAAAAAAAACGTAGTCTATAAATAAAGTAACAAGAGCCAATTGCTAGTCCTATTGTTGTAGTCCTAGCCATAATACTTCCTAAAACGCCGATAATCAAAAATGCTAAAAAGTAAATTACTGAATAATAAATATTTCCTTTCACTATTTTATTATCATTTAGAAGGACTGCTATCATTATCATTACAGCACTAAATCTACCTCCAGCCACATCTAAAGAAGCACCTATTCCATATAAACGCTTTATTTTCATCATAAAAGCTAAATCACCAGTAATAAACCACGAGTCTACAAATTCTTTAATTGGAGGATTAAAATTGATTAATAAAGCTATCACACATTGAAATACACAAACAAATGATAAATAATTTACTATTAATAAAATGGAAATATATCCATGAACAGATCTTATAATGGTACATGCCGCGTAACAAGCTAATAACCATACCCACATTGACCCTATATACACCGCATATGCATAATCTGATGTATGATTAAAATCAGTGGAATAAAAGGAAACAGCCGAAAAAGTTATAGCAATTAAGGATGATACAAACAGTTCTTTAGAAACTTCCACTTTTCTAGCTTTAATAATATCATAAACCAAGCATATAAATCCTATCGGAGCCATGATTTGCTTTGTATTTATCCCTTTTAAAAAAGTAAATTCAAAAGGAAAAAAATACATACTAACACTAATAAAAGCAATAACTATAAAAAAAACTTTCATTTAAAATAGTATAAAAATTATTTATAAAGTATCCCATATAATAATCGCATTACAAGTAGATTATAACACTTAAGAAACCAATCATGTTTATTCAGCGCAGCCACTTGAAGAATCTCGCTTCTTCTGCTCGACAAGGGGTTCTTACCTATATAAACATTTGAATCTTTATACCATAATCTCCATAACTTATAGGATTCTTTTTTAGAAGAAATCAAAAAAGGAAATTTAACATTCAGCTTAAAAAAGTGAATATATTTTTCTATTCTATTTCCATATCTTTCATATAGAAAGCATGAGATATCTTCAACATTATATTGTAGTTCCTCAAGATGACGCTCCGAAGTTGTTTTCGTGAAAGCATCCATATTGATTTGAGAATAATAGTATACTGCTTTATTCAGATAGGTTACTTTATCAGTAAACGAAAAAAGTTTTATCATGGTCATATCTTCGCCCATGCCGTACCCTTCGGGAAAGTAAATCTTATTATTGATATATAAATTTCTTTTGACAAGCTTATTCCATACATTAAATTTTAAGCAGCCACCTAGCATAAGCTTAATAATGTGAAGTCCAGGAGAAATTACATCAGTACTTCCAGAAGATTGTGACATATATCGATTGTTATGCTGATATGCCAAATACCAATCAGCATAAACTATATCCGCATTTTCAGAAACACATTTATTATACAACAATTCTAAAGCATTCGTATCTAACCAATCGTCAGAATCACAATGAAAAATAAACTCTCCTGTTGCATGCTTCAAACCTGTATTTCGTGCACTCGGCAAGCCCATATTCTCATCATGACACAATAATTTAATCGCTTTTTCCTTTTCAGGGTAGTGTGATACCAACTCCTTTAATATATTTATACTATTATCTGGAGTACAATCATCCACAAAGATGATTTCAACATCTTGAAGACTTTGCTCCAACAAGCTATATGCACATCGATATATATACTTCTCAACTTTGTAAATTGGAACGATTACTGAAACTTTGTATTCCATATGCTATTTAACTAAAATTTTACTCTTTATGGATTTATAAAGATTATCTCCGATACAATTTCGAATTTTATCCTTAGCTAATAACTTGAAATAATCATAATATGTTTTTGCGCGAATTCTTGCGGCGACAATTGCACCACCCGTTTGAGTTTCACATGATTCAGTCAAAACTAAAACCGAATCTTTAAAGAAATGTGCAAGTGGAGTAATAATAGCTTGATCATGTTTATGAAATGCTAAATTATGATTACCTTCTAGCAACTCTTGTGTAGAAGGGTTCATAATTAAATCGGGATAATTTAGAGTAATGTCTAACCAACTCTTAACAAACTTATTTTCATGATTTTTAACTATTATAGCACCCCCAAATATTTTATTAAATTTATTTTGATAATCAGTTTTCATCCAATCATGAAAAAAACTAACTGTACTATCTTTTGACCAATATTTTATTAAAGTAGATGTTTGGCCAAATTGCTCCCATTCAGGCATACAATCTTTATACTGAAAACAAATTGAGTCATACTTTTCTAACAACTGAAACCATAGATCCCATTCTTTAGATTTATTTACAGCGCAACCCGCATCTAGATAAATAATTAAACAATCATTACCAAATTCTTGTAATGCCTCCCAAATAATAGCCGGCTTCCAAGCCCAATATCCTCCTCCTATTCTATATTTCATTAAAGGAGATTCAATTATATACTCTGGAAGATCTCTTGGCGTATACAGTTTTATAGAGTCAAAAACATTTATTTTTGCTGCTTCTTTACCTAATCGCTTAAGTGAATAAGCCATATTATCGTCTGCATAAGATATAAGTATTTTTTTCATAATATCAACGTCTTAAAAATTTATATAGACTATCATAAAACTTCGGAAAAAAAAGTCTAAAATAACTCATACTATAGACAATAGGATATCGATAAGGGAAACAGCGTTTCTGAAACAATAGAGTATTATACAAGTTATAGCCTAAGGGATTTTTTACATACGCAAAACGTTCTTTTAAAGTCATTTTAAAAAAATTATTTTCTGTTTCGCTATGATCATTTTCGCATTCCCCTACAAATTCCCTCATAACTATAACTGGATAACCATGCTTATAAGCCAAATATGTATAATCGTGATCACCCACCCCATGAATATATTTATCAAAAAGGATTCCTTGGCCTTCTACCACATCATTAGAGACATAAGTAATATTTCCATGCCCGGCGTGACAATATTGAAATAAGCCATTCGGACGAAGAAATTCATCTTTTAATGTCCATTTATTAGTATATAAAAAGCCACCGTAAGACAGCTGATTTGTTTTAGTATCTTTTGTTGAACCTATATAAATACCCCCTATATTATGTTTTTGTTTAGAATATTGATCAGCAGCTAAAATTTCTTCCCAAAGGTTTGAATATAAAGTACAATCATTATTTAACCATAAATATCCATCAAAGTTACCCGCTTCTATAGCTGCTTTCCATGAATTATTCATCCCACCATTCCAGTACAAAGTTCCATTTCCACTCAAAACCTCAACCTCACGACTAGAATACACTTCTCTAATTTTAGATGGAGTATGATCAGAACTTCCATCATCAGTCAAAAAAACTTTAAAACACAACTCATTATTCAGTGGTAAGGATGCATTAAACAAACTATCTAAACAAGTCATTGTTTTTTCGACGCGATTAAAGACAGTAATTATAACTGCGACTCTCATATGGTTAGTATTGTATTTATTATTTTATTTTGCCACCTGTTTTAAAAAATCTTGCAAGAACTTTAATTCTTTTCCATAATGTCAATTCATCCAAATAGTTCAACTTGGAAAAATAAAATTCAAAATAAAACTTAGGGTCATAAAATATTGATTTACGATAATATTCCCACCAATAATCAAAATTAACACAGTATTCTCTCCATGGTTTTGCACCATTATAATGAATAGTCCCTAGTATTTGAGCAATCTGTAACTCTGATTGGGTATAAAAAGGTTGCTGAACATGACATGCGGCCAATTGACTAACTTCTACTGTAACGTTAAAAGCTGGAGCCATAGTTTTGAGTTTACCTTTACAAACCAAATTTATAATATCCATATCTTGATATTCATACTTTGAAGAAGCTACCTCATTTTTAAACAAATTTACTATGGAATCTTCTCTAAGCTTTTTTGAATTAATAATAATGCAACCTGATTGAATATAAGTTAACCAATCTAATCCTAGTCGTTCGCGTTTCCTGCGAACTTCAACATCTAAACTTTCTGTTGCAATAACACCTGCCATGTAAAAATCATCAATATCAGTTTCAAGAAAAACTTCAGCTAGATCTCTTCGAAAAATAACATCAACATCATGATACATTATTTTATCATACTCAGGTATTAATTCTGGAATAAGTAATCTATAATAAGCTGCTGTAGTAATTCCTCTTATTTCATAAGCTCCCTTAAAGGAGTTTCCTACCGAACGAAATGTAATTCTACAATTAGAATATTTATTCTCCAATTGTTTTAAACTTCCATTAAGATGAAAACTATTATAATCTGAATGCAAAATGAAAATTTCGTAAAAAGTATTATCATTTGCATTCTCCAATAAGGAAGTTAAACATACTCCTGCAGGCAATTCCAAACTATCATCAAAACAAAAAACTAAAGGTATAATATTCATATTTTAAGCATCATAAAGGAGGTTATTACATTAGTGGGATACATTATATAATAATGTTATAAAAGCTATCTACCATAAAGTTTATATTTAAGAGCAATCCATATCCTAACAAAAAAGAACATGTTATTAGCAATACAAAAACCCAAAAACTTATAGTATACTGGATAATCAGAATAATAAATCGAATAATTCGATTCAGAAAAAATCTCCTTCCATTTCTTATAACTATTTAATGATCTTCCATGAACCAATAGATTTTTTTTTGGTTCTAATTTAAATTTATCTAAATCAATTTTCTTTATTTTCGGATATTTTTCTGAGACAAATTCAACTATAAATTTTACATTTTCAATCCATTCAATATTGATTTTATCTAACTTAGTTTGGCTAGTACTAAGAGAATCATTTTTATACTTTACATAATAATATCCAGCAATTTTAGCGTAAGATAATTTCGATACGAGATGAAACAATTGTACGTTTACTCTTAAATCTTCACACATATTTAGGTTTGTTGGAAAATTAATATCAAACTTAGAAAAAAGATTTCTTCTATATAACTTGTTACACATCCCCCCAAACATATCGGAATTCAACATTGCCTTTATACAAGAAAAACTATCTTCTTTAATATCCTGATTGACATATTGGTATCGATCAGTATAAACATTATAAAAATCACACCAAACTATATCGGCCTCATCTTCTTGAGCTTTGTTATATAAAGTTTCAAACATTTTGAGATCTATCCAATCATCAGCATCTACCCATCCAATATAATCTCCAGTGGCAATTTTTAGACCATAATTTCTGACACTAGATATTCCAATATTTTCCGCCATTTTTATCACCTTGACCTGATGAGATTTTGAGGGATACCGAAGAAGAATCTCATGTAAACGAGAATAACTATTATCCGTACTACAATCGTCTATAAAAATATATTCCAAATCCCTTAACGACTGATTAAATAACGATTCTAAACAAGTATCTAAGTATTTTTCACAATTATATATAGGAATGATAATCGATATTGCAGGTGACTTAGTTGGATAAACCATAAAATAAAGATTTTAAAATTAATTATTTATTAAACTTTTTTTAAAAAACTATCTTTAAAAGATGCAATACAAACATAAACTCTACCAACAAATGATTTTCTTTTAATTAATTCATTCGCCTTTTCCAAACCAAAAAAAACATGAAATCTTCTAATAATTTTGAACAACTTAATCTTTTGAAAAAAAGACAATTTTGATGATATCATTAAGAAATCATTAAAAAACATATAAGATGCCAACGATTTTTTCTCCAAATTTGTATCTGATCCAGAAATACTTTGGGACGAAAGTCGTACTAAAACATGGCTGTCACTTATAAAATAAAATTTTTCGGCATTACATATCTGAAGAAGCAACATATCATCTGAATGCCAAGCTAATGGATACTTAACAAAGCCAATTTTATCAAAGGCAGTCTTTCTAAAAACATTTTCACTCAGAGAAGAAAAAGTATTCCCATAAAACTTATTTAGAAGATGATCTACTATATTATATAAGCCTCTCTTTTTATAAGGACTTTGCGATTCTAATGGGGTATTATATTCATTTATCCTAATATCTCGAAATCTTATTAAATTAACATCCTCCTTAAAATTTCTCAATTCCTTATAAAAAACCTCTACAAAATCATTAGAAAGCAAATCATCATCTCCTAAAATTTGAAACCATTCTTCTTCAATATTACTAAGAATACGTTCCCATTGACTCGTCAAGCAATTTTTACCATAATTAACGTCGTAATAATAATATCTATAATTAATATCTTTTAAAATATTTTCTATTATTAACTGAGGGTTAACATCACTGGCATCATTTCCAATATACAGTGTAAAACGTTTATCTTTTTGATTTGCAATAGACAAAATAGTGTCTTCGAAAAAAGAAGCTTTAAAATAGGGTATAATGATTGCCAATTTATTCATGTAATCTACAATTTAACACAACGAAATAAAATAAAACATATATCAACAGATACTCTTTCAAATGCAATTCTCTCCATTTTTAGATTAGGACAGTGGGTTCCCTATTTTTTTAAAGACCTCATTAATCTTATTCATAATTCGACAGTTTGATTTTTAAGCCATTAAAGTTGATAAATAATTAAGATTTATTATTGGTAAAAAACTTTTTCTTCTTCCTAGTGAAGAATCTTAAAACCGTAGCTTCTTCAAAATAATAATCTATATATTTTGAGCTCTTACAAGTTCATTCTCGAGCATACAGTATCGGTACATTTATATTAGCGCATCTATCATTACCTCCAACTATAATTAAACCACCTATTTTCATAATTTATACTCCTTGTAATACAGTTAGCCTCCTAAAATAATCTGATTTTTCTTTTAATTCCTCAAAATCACCTGATTCTATAATTACGCCTTTTTCAAAGAGGTAAATACTATCGGCGGCACGAACAGTAGATAAACGGTGTGCTATAGAAATAATAGTAACTTTACCCTGCAAAGATTCTAAGCTTTTGCGTATTTCGTTCTCAGTTTCTGAATCTAAAGCAGAAGTAGCCTCATCCATAATTAACAATTCAACATCTCTAAACAACTCACGCGCAATAGATACACGTTGTCTTTGTCCGCCCGAAATATTCACTCCATTGTTACCTAATAAAGTATCCTCACCGAGAGCTAAAGAATCAACAAATCCTCGTAAAGCACACATATCAATTACCTCATTGAACTTATCTATATTAGCTTGATTTTTCTCTGCCCAAAAGGTCACATTTTCAAACAATGTACCATTCAACACTGTAGACTCTTGCCCAACATATCCAATTTTATCTTTATAAGATTGTGAGGTAAACTGTCTAATATCTATATCATTTAACTGAAAAGACCCCGAATTAATGGGCAATAGGCCACAAATCAAATTGACTAATGTGGTCTTACCAGATCCTGATTCACCAACAAAGGCAACAGATTCGTTTTTTTTAATGATAAGATTAATATTATTCAAAACTAGATTATCTCCAAATGCTACCGAAATATTCTTTAGCTGGATTTTTTTTATGGAATCAAGCTCTTTGTTACCCAAATAAAACTGATCTATATTCTCATCCAGATATTTTTGATAACTTATTACATTCTCAATTGAACCTGTGTGTGATAAATAAGTATTCCAATTATTCTGAACGTCAATAATTTTTTGCATAATTCTATAAAAAAACAACAAAACAACCATAACCCCAGATAAGGGAGATTGAAAGACTGTTACATGTAATAAAATTACCGCACATATTACTGCGATAGTCATAGGTTCGCGTAATGAAGATAACTTAGCGCTTAGTTTTGCAACCGAAATATTACTCCGAACTAAATTCTCTAATTCGTATTGTAATCTTTCATAAAAAGAAATATCCCTGCCAGAAGATTTTAAATATTTAAAGTGATTAATGACTTCGACTATAATTGCTCCATACCGATGATTATTTTTTGTAATCTCTCGTGATAAAGTTTCCGTACGAACATAGAAATACTTATAAATCCAATTAGTAAGTACACCTCCTATCATGACTAAAAGAGTAAAACGCCAATCCATGAAAAGAGAGAACCCTAAATAAACAAAAACAAATAATCCATTTTTAAGCGCTTCTAAATACTGTGTACAACCATTAATTACTTGGTAAACCTCTGACAACAAAGAATTCTGTAATCGTCCAACATCTGTCTTCACAAATTCATTATAACTCAAATCCCGAACACTTTTAGCCAATTTTGTCCTCATCTTTAACATTACAGACTGCTGTGCTAACGCATTGTATTTTAAAGCGTAGTAATTAAAAAAACCTTTTAAAACAAACACCACAATAATAAGCAACAACATGTTTTGAACATTCAGACTTATATGAATTGATGTAAAAAACTGGTCAACAATAAGAGTTAGTTTATCATCTTTATCAACAACACCATTATTCCGTTGATCTGCTATTTGTAATAATGGAATAAACAGTGCGAGGCCAATGCTATCCATCAAAACAATCAATACAGAAAAACTGAAAACTGCATAAATTTTCTTTCCTATATATTGATAAAAAAAATAAATAGTCGACAACTT
>CANRHE010000053.1 GCA_947630335.1 uncultured Sphingobacterium sp. | reverse complement strand
ATAGTATTCACATTTTTAGCAAATGAATACGCTAAATTTAACGCTAGTGTACTTTTTCCTACACCTCCTTTTTGATGGGCTATTGTTATTATTTTTGACATAATAATTTGTAAATACGTATTTACGTCAATACGTATTTACAAATATATAAAATGTTATGAATATAATATAATTGTAAGTATATCAGCTTATACAGAGGATAATTGTGTTCATTTTTAATATCTTATTATTAAAAATATAAACGAGGGTTTATTGAGACTTCTTGATTAGCTTATTTAAGCCTCCGTTCTAGTAGGTAAATAATGTCCACATATATCATTTCGCTATATAAATTTGAATATAAATAGAATACTGCCATTTATTTCGTTTTACAGATTTTTAATTTAATTAAGTTTATTGTTTTTAGCCATATACGTTTTTTAATTCATGATTTAACGAAATACGCATATAAGGATGGATTGGTGAGACTTTTTGTATATTAGTTCCGCATAACCATTAGCAGAAAGCTTTTTCCAACAAACGTCTATATTCAAAAAATGAAAAAAATAGGATTTTTAATATTAACTGCAATAATTTTCGCTTCGTGTACAACAACGAAACAAATAAGCACACCTAGTGAATACAACTACGTTAATAATGACCCACCAATTTCAAAATCATTATTTGACGACAAATCATCTACAATTTCAGAAGAAAATATTCAAAAAATATTGGATGGGGAATTACAAACTGCCAAATAACTTGAGAGTTGCATTTGTAAAACTTGAAAGCTCTCAAAATGAAAGAAGATACTATTGGTCAGATGAACAATATTTAAAATCTCAACAACAATATTTGGATTTATTTAATGAAAAATTTAAGTCTTCAAATAGAGTGAAAAGTATATCCACAATTCCAGATATTTTAATTTCCAAAAATCCGACTTTTAGTAGTATTAGAGAATCTGCTGTAAGAACGCAATCTGACATTGTAGTGATTTATTCAATCAATAGTGACATCTATTCTCAGTACAAACTATTTTCCAAAACAAGTATAAAGGCATTTGCTACAATTCAACTTATAATTTTAGATGTTAGAACAGGTTTAGTTCCGTTTACAAAAATTATTACCAAAGATTTTCAAGATAAGAAAAATGAAACAGATTTAAATGAAAGCGAAGCAACTAATCGAATAAAAAATCAAGCAGTTCTATTGACAATTGACGAAATAGGAAAACAAATTATAGAATTTTTGAACAAATAAAAATAAAGCCTTCTGCTAACATGAAAGGTTTGGCGCTTTATATGTTCAATATACAAATTTCGCATATCAGAATCTATTCATTATTTACAAAATACTAACTGAGTAGGAATTATAAATCTTTCTTCTACTGTTTATGTAATCACCTTTTCATATGATAGATTGGTCTCATAATACGGTGGTTTTTTTGAGACTGTTGCCGAGTCTCAATAAGCATTAACAAATTTATGTTTTTTTGTATCAAAATGTTGTATCATGAGACTATTCTCATTACCTTTATTATAGATGAGTTTAATGTAACATTATATGAAAATTGGTTATGCAAGGGTTTCAACCTTAGATCAAAATTTAGATTTACAAATTGATGCATTAAAAAATGCAGGATGCGAAAAAATATTTGAAGAAAAAATTTCAGCAGCTTCGAAAAACAGACCAGAATTAGACCGAATGATTGACCAGTTTCGAAAAGGTGACGAACTTTATGTTTGGAAGCTTGATAGATTAGGTAGAAGTCTTAAACACATTATAGATTTAGTATTAGAACTAAATGATAAAGGTGTCATAGTTAAAGGTATTACTGATGGTGTAGATACCAGTACAATTAACGGAAGATTGCTTTTAAATATAATGGCTTCTTTTGCGGAATACGAAAGAGAATTAATAAAAGAACGAACAAATGCTGGTTTACGTTCTGCTCGTGAAAAAGGCAAAATAGGAGGTAGACCTAAAGGATATACTAAAGAAACAGTTGAAAAATTATTAGTAATCAGGTCATCTTATAAAGATGAAGAACAAACACCTGAACAGATTTATAATAGTCTAAATATATCAAGAGCAACATATTATAGATATGTCAAGATACTTGAACAGTATACAAATGAACAAATTAGAGCAATGCAAATTAAAAAGTAATGGAAAATCTTTTAAGGAAAAAAAAAGAACTTGGGATTGATAAAACTATAGATCATGATAAGTTTAATTTTATATCAATAGTTCACCATTCTACAGTATTAGAAGGCTCAACATTGACAAAGATTGAAACTGAAGTTCTAATCAATGATGGTTTAACACCTAAAGGAAAACCTTTGGAACATTCTCTAATGGTATCGGATCATTATAATGCTCTTTTATATGTTATTGACCAGGCTAATCATAAAAAGCCTATTTCAATAGACTTGATACAACAAATTGGGGCATTTGTACTAAAAGGTACTGGTAGTATATACGAAACTGTATTTGGTAGAATTGATGCTTCTAAAGGTGATTTTAGAAAGGGAAATGTAGTAGCCGGTGATACATATTTTCCAAATTATGATAAAGTAGAGAAACTAATGAATGAATTAGTTTCGACGCTCAATCAAAAAATGAAACAGAATCTAACTTTAGAAGAGCAGCTAAATTTATCTTTTGACGCTCATTTTAACATGGTTTCAATACATCCTTTTTACGATGGAAATGGAAGATCATCAAGATTATTAATGAATTACATACAACAATATTATAATCTCCCTTTAGCAATAGTCAACTCAGAATCTAAAACTGACTATATTAAAGCTTTGATCGATACCAGGAATAAAAAAGATATAAATGTATTTAGGGAGTTTATGAAAAACGAGTACACTGATTATTTAAAATCTGAAATAACGAAATATGAGAAACTTATAAAACCTAATAGGGGCAACGGTTATAAATTCCTTTTTTAATACAAAATCTCAAAAAACTATAAGTTTATTAATAATAATCCCATCATCCTTCTTGTGTGAATAATAATACATACTACGACTCATACACACGATTTTACAAGCTCTATGAATACTGATCCCATCCTCATCTATTATTCCATCAATCAGTTCTTTACGCTCACAGCACGAATTAAATATCAGATAATAACTAATCACATTGGTTTACTGTATTATATTTAGAGTATACCTAAAAAAGAGTACGAATCGAATATTACTGAGAAAATAACATTGATTTACTTTGATAAGTGTATTATACTGTTATAATTTGCATTGGAAAACAAAAAGCAGATAGAAACTTATATATCCCTATCTGCCTTCAGTATCTATAATACTACTATAAATAAAATACTTATTTAAATTGCATTTTGTTAATAAAATCATTGGCCAAAGCAATTTTTTGAGATTTGCTAAGATTTATTTGTATCGTGACCATTAAATAACCTGGTTTATTTTTGGAATAAAAAATAAAATATATTTCATTATCTGAATTTTTGAATACAAATCCTGCATTAAAGTCTGGTTTTATTACTTTTTCCATAGTATAATTAGACATATCATCATCAACGATATTCCTGTATAAAAATTTCTCAAATATTACATCAAAATTTTTATTTCTATAATCATGAGTATAATAATAAATATCTAGTACCCCCTCTTTTACAATTATTCCATTTTCTTTATATGAAATTTTATAATATGATGAATTTGGTAAAAACTCTTCGTATTGATACGGATGATTATATCCAAAGGCAGCTTGTGAATTGGAATTCCGGAGCTGATTTAGTGTACTTAAAGAAGTTATCTCATTAGTAGCATTGATATATGAGTTAACGATGTAGTTCGCAGGTCGATGCTGCGATATTGATGTTTTAAAAGAAAACACAAGAATTATAATATAAATGATTTTTTTCATATTTTTTTTGTTTAGCAACCCTCTTTTTTAATAACTTTATTATTTTCTAATTTAATGAGTTTATTCTTATTTATTTCGCCAATTTTCTGTTTTAGGATGTGAATATTATTACCATACAAACGGAGTAAAGCATATTCTCCTGCAGCTTGCAGATCTTCAATAGATGAATCATCTCCTATATTGTTTCTCAACATATAATCCTTAACCAAATTTGTATATAAATTTGTTTCTTTGTCTCGGTCAAATCCATTTTTCATGAGTGAAAATGAATTTGCATCTTTAATTTGAACAGTATAAATATATTCTCCACTGACAATCATACTCGTATAGTTCTGAATATAATTTGTTAATTGTTGATTTGTTGTAGAATTTTTCAATTCAGTTAATTTATGACTAGCATTGAAAATATCACTAGGACTAGGAGCACTATTCGATGGATGGTTATGTATAAATCCCATAGTATACCCGGCAGTACTTGACCAGGAACCATTCATTGTAATTCCATTAGGACGATTGTTAGTATATACCGATTGTGTAGTAATAGTCCCCCAATAGGTTGGATCGTTAAAAACAATATTTGCACCATACTCAACAGATTTACTTTTTATTTCATCTATCACATTTTTTAATTGCTGTATTAGAGCTATTTCATTAGCTTTTTTCACGGCATCACAGTCAGATCTTTTCATATACATTGGATCTGAAGGACCATATCCACCACCACTTGGCGGATTATACCCGCCACCACCACCTGGAGATGTAGGAACACTACCACCACCACCACTTGGAGGAGGGGTAGGTAGATTACTTGGAGGCGGGGGAATTACTGGAGGCCATGTTGGCTGTGTCGGCGGAGGAACAGGAACCTCATCAATGATAAATCCATCTGTATTATTTCCTTCTGCACCATTATTATTATTTGAACTAGAAGCTATTTTTTGCAACTTACCGCTCTTGTTAGATAGAGCAATGCGAGTGGTCATTTTACCAGTTTTTGTACTAAATGACCCCGATAGCGCTAATTTACCATCTATAGCATAAAAATTAAGCTGTACGAACTCTGAAGCAAAGTCTCCAGCATAATGCTTCAATGTACCGACTTTTTCTTTAGCCACAAAAGCAAGCTCCATATACTCTTTACCTGCTTGATAACGATTTGCTATAGGGATATAGACTACATCTTGTCCTTGTTGATTTTTTTTGATACCATAGGCTTTCCAATCAAAATCCAATGTACTATAATCCACAGTCGCATTTTTTGATCTAAATGAATGCTCCTTTACCCATACTTGTGCCTGCTGTACGATATCAGGTAGATTTTTATCAACAGATAATCCAGGGTCATAGATTTCCTTCTGACAACTCTGAAAGGCAAATATTACTGTCAATAATAAGACGGCAATATTAAAAATTTGTTTTCTCATAAATTTATTGGTTTTGTATTAAATAATTTTCTATCTCATTTTTTATTTCAGCGACGTCAGGATGTGCTATCTTAACAGGATACGACAATATCTCCTTACCCCAGTTTATAGCTTTATCACTCCATCCTGCTTCACGATACAAATCAAAAAGCAAATATTTTGGATAGAACAATTTAGGTTGTACATATATCGCCATCTTGTAATCTTGCTCTGCTCGATCGTATTGCTTAAGTAGCTCATAATTATACCCTGAGTTCAGATAATTAGATAATGAAGATTGTAAAATCAATGCCTGATCTAAGACCTTACGGACGCTTTCATACTTCTCCATTTGCTGTAACCTAAGGGCATAATCATTCATGAAATACCCATAATTCCATAGTGTATTTTGCAAACTTTCATATTCCTTTATCATACCAGGAGTAGTTTGTTCAATAGCGTAATACGACAGTTTTTTCCACCTATACAAATGAGTAACAACAACCAGCTGTACCCCTATAGATAGCAGAGTTATTAAAACAAGGATGATCCTGAAAGAGGTATTGACATCGATATTATGCTTCCTGTTATTTCCCACATAAAGTATAGCTAGCAAGAATATATTCGTTGGGAGATAAAAAGAATTAGAAAAGACAGAAAACACAGAAAATGCGACCAAACAAGACAAAAGGTAATATGATTTTGATTGATAAAGATGGCATATACAAACTATATTGATCAATATAAAAATCAGTAGCCCGACAATTCCAGTTTCAACCAGGAGTTTTAGCGGTTCATTTAATAACGTTTTCACATCACCACCATACAATCCAATATTTATTGGTTGTTGTTGAAAATACAAAGATTGATAGTGTGGTAAATAATTTTCTACAAAGCCATTTCCAGCGCCCAAAATCACGTTACTAGGTTGCATCATTGTTATACCTATCTCGATAAGTATACTTCTCCCTTGAATGGATTCTAAATTGATATACAATAAGCCTACAACAAAAAACACCCCTAATAATAGTATAAAAGCAATCTTCTTCCATCCCAAATAAACGCTATATCTACATATTGAATAGGTTGTAATTCCAGCAATTAAGGCAATAATAGCGGCTCTAGACTCACAGAATATTAGCGTTATGAGAAAACTTAAGATTACAATATAATCTACTTTTCTAACCGTATTGTATTGCAAATAAATACCAGTAATAATGATTAAGAATAATGCTAAGTGATGACGTGCAATAAATAGTCCTTGTGTATCATAATCATATCCTTTTATTAAAAACCACCAAAATTCAATTACAAATAAAGTACTGATATAGAACAACAATCTACTCAGCACGTCAAGTAACTTGTATTTATCAACTTGATAAACTATTAAATAAAATACAGCAAATGTTAGGTATAATAGGGTGTCTCTATTGAATATCAATTGTAAGCCAATCCCATTCTTATAAGCTGTATTTAACAATCCGATGAGTACAAAACTGTAAATCAATAAGCTTACCTTATCAGTGGGTAGTACAATCTTATTGAAGATTAATAATAAAAAGAAGCCAATCAATACAATCACGTTTACTACATGAATACCAAGAATATTCTCATGATACAAGGAAAAATTAAGCCCTGATAATATGCATGCAGCAACAATTAAAACCAATAAGATCCTGTGATTGATAAAATCACCAATAAAATTTATAATCTGCCGCATTAGCTATGAATCATATAGGAAATATATTGAACCATTCTCACGAACTATAAAAGGGATGTTTTTTTCTTTACCACCCACCTTTTTAAGGAGATAAAGACTCCCTGTCTTCAACTCTCCAAAATCCAATTTTCTGCCTTTTGATTGTTTCGTACCTTTTATAATCCAAGCCATATCCCCCCATTCATAAAGAGAGTATTCGGAGCTTTCCTCTACCATTGGATTTATATTATTTTCAATATATGGTGCCAAAATAACTCCAGTAACAACTTGTGGTACTTTTAAGGGGAATGTTAAAGACGGATAATTTATCATCGTCTGAAATTTATTATCATATTCCCATCTCTTATTCAAATTTTGTATACTATCCTCCAGTAATCGAACTTTATTTTCATTAAAATCTAATTCATCAACAGCTATAGAATGTGTATTTTCATATGCATAATTGTTATCTGTTAAAAATCGAATCTCCGAAATCTCTATATGTTTAGTTTCTTTTCCCTTGGGTTGATAAAAGCGATAATATTTATAAGCTTTCTGATTATTAATCGGGAAGTAATTATAACCAAGATGTAAAGCTTGTTTTAAAACAAATAGCGTATCAGCATTGTCAAACCTAGGATTATCTGCTCCAAGGACATACGAGCTTACAAAATGATGATTACGATCAATTAGTTTTTGAGATACATTTTTAAGTATGTCTATTTTTATATTTACCGTATTTAATGGTTCATTATTAAAGTGTATCACATCAAGTTTAGTACTGTCTGTACCATTAGGTTTAATCATAAATGGATTATAAAATGACTCCTCTTGACCATAACTATTGTATATAACAGGGAAATACACCCTATCAGATACTACATTTTCAAAAACGACAGTATTAGTTGGTTTATTTATTTTTCCCCATGTCATAGGAACATTAATCATGTCTGTATTTAGTGTATTTAAGTACACCAGTTTGTTGTCTGTATTTCTCGTTAAAGGAATCTTAAACTCATAAACATGACTAACTATATTTTTGGTAACTTCTTTTATCAGTGGATGTGTAAAGCTTGATGGAATATTTTCATTCTCATCAGACAAACTATAAGGATTTTCAGCTTGTAGGCTATAATAGTACCTAAATCTATTTAAAGTTTCACCATCGTTTTTTTCTACTTGTGATATTATCTTAGGTGTTAATTCATCCCAAGCCCCCTCTAATGAAAAACTACTATATTGCTTCTTATCGCTAATAACTCTATTATAGGAATGCCTACCATATAATGTCTTATAGCCATTATAATACTCCACTGCCGTTGGAATTCCAATTGAACTAAGCACAAACGCACCATAACTGGAAACATCAAAACAATCCCATTGATTAACTTTAGAAAATAAAAGCTCTTCAAATCCTAGCTTTTCTTTAAGCGGATATTCTCCAAGGATATATCTGAAATTATCTAATGTAATAACATATCGTTCTACGATCTCAGATAAATTATTATAATCTAGCTTTGAGAGATATTTATTAAAAAAATTGAAGGCTTCTTTGTTAGTAATCCGAATGGGTAACCCTACCGTGTTTTCGTAAGGTAATATATACTCACAGAAATCTTGAAATTTCAAATCTCGTACTAAGATCGAATGATCTTTCAACCAAAAGGCATGCTCTATTTGTTCGATCAGATATTTAGCATTAAGGCTCTTACTTGCTTCAGTTAGATTGATATTTGACGATTTGAATAATAGCTTATTTTTCTCAGATTCTATTTTGTTTTTAATGGAAAGTAACGTGCTTTTAAATTCTTCACTTTTTAAGTGTTCATTAGTTTTCCCTTTTGATAAGTTGAAATATTCCTTATCGGCAATATTCACAAGTTTGTTGATATTTATATTTTCATAACTCTTTTTATCTCTAAAATAATGATACTCCGAATAGGCTATCAAAAATTTACAGGCCTCTAATTTATCTTTGTCTTTAGAAAAATGGCTTAATGCTTTTTCAAATTCAATTTTATTTTCCGCTGAAGAAACTAAAGCTTCTTTGTAGACATGTTCATTAATAAAAGTATCCTGCGCATATAAACTACTGTGAAACACAAAGATTAAAAATAACACTCTGGTCATATAGATTGAAAAATATTGTTTAGGTTTTTTTCAAGATAATCAAAACACCTTGTATTTTCGTTAAATGAAAAAGAAAATAACCTTTACAATTTATTGCGAAACGAACTTCTTTGCACTTTATTTTCTTCTTTAGTAACTTTCATCTGCTCCAATCTATTTCTTTCCTTTTCTTGCCTTGGGACTCTATTATCTATTGTTATTTTACATTTAACAGCATTTTCAATATACTTATCAAGAACCTGCTTACGCTGTAGCCCTGGCTCTTTTACTGGATTCTGTGCAGTTTTCTGCTTTTCTTGCTCCAATCGCTTATTATACGCTTCCGCTTTAGCATTTTCCGCCTTTATTTCCTTATTAAAGAAAAGAGGTACTTTCTTTATCTCCAATGGTTGAGCTTTTCGAACTTTATCCTCATATGCTTTATGTTTATCGTACTGCTTACGCAAAGACAAACTTTCGGAAATGGCATCCCTAATGCCCTTTTCTAAATCCGATTTTATCAATAAAGGAACACCATTGACTTGATAAGAATAACCTAGTGGCGTACGCTCCAAACCTCGTGTTTTCAAAATATGGTTGATATTAGCACTATATCCCAAAGACATACACCGAGAAAGAGCATCTTGCAAATCTGCTCGTAAATGATTCTCTACCTCTTCCCTACTAATACTTTTCTTTTCTGGAATAGTTTTACTGTTATGTGCTAATACCTTGCTGATATCACTCCATTTAGCTCCTATTTGAGAGCCTTTAACGCTGATCTTGTCCGTTTTGAATGAAACCCCCGAAATACCGTTCTTATTCCCCATAAGTCGAACATCAATACCCCTACCTTCCAAGGCATTTTTAAAAGCAGCTGCAGTATTGATTTTTTTATCCTGAAGAACTTTTATGACCTCATTTTTAATAACAACCTGCTGTTCTCGCTTATTCGGATTTTTATCTAAACTTGTTTTTTTATGTTTCGCTCGGTGCGCTTGCTTTTCTTCACTCGTAGCATAGCGAAAACCTTTCTCTTGACTTGGATCATAGAACACAGTCCGACCCTCCGTTCTCCGTAAGCCTTGCTCCTGTTCCACTTTATCACAAGCTACTTGCAAACGTTCTATAATACGTTCATTACTCACTAAACTACCATCCATACCAACACGATTGGCAACAACATGATAATGATCATGCGCCTTATCTCGATGTTGTACCAAAACATATTGATGGTTATCCGATGAAATACCAACTTCTTTCAAAATAGCATGGACGGCTCTTTCTGCTTCTTCTCTTCCTAACTTCTCATCGGGATGAAAGTTGATTTGAAGATGTAAAACGGGCTTTTGCACACGATCCCTGTCATCGGCAATGTCACGCATCTGACGACCGATATCGCGGCTTGTTCCATGCACATTACTGTACTCTAAAACAACAGCTCGTTGATTCTCGGGCAGCTGCTTTTGTTCCTGCAGCGCATAACTAACAGCTTTACTAAATCCGTTTCCTGTATTAGCGTTTGCGGTAGGCATGGCGGATCTCGTCTACTAAAGTTTTTAATATTGTTTCAAGCTCAGGCTTACGCTCGCCTGTTTGGTTGTAATGCCGAGTCAATTGGTTTAAATTATTAGCAATACCATTAAGCGTTTTTTTGTCTTCAGCATCGACTTTGATAACTTCTCCAAAGAGTAACATACCACGAGCATAGGAACTTATTTTTAAACCTTCGCTTTCGGCGCGATCTTGTATCTTTTGCTTGTCTTCGCTACTTAAACGTAGACGTAAAACACTATCTTTTTCCATATAAAAAACTTGATTACTTGCGCTATTTCTTTTTTTGATTTGGTTAGTATAGATAAATATTTTGAAAAAAAGGAACTTAAAAGTTACATTTGTAATATGAAAATAAGAGAAGTAATAGCTTTTAAAAACTATTTTGAAGATTTCTTAAAAGGCCAGTCACCTAAAGTCCAAGATAAAATCTTTAAAATAATTGAAGCTATTGAAACTCTAGAACGTGTTCCATCAAATTATTTAAAATATTTAGTAGGAACGGAAGGATTGTATGAGGCTAGAATTCAATTAGGATCGAATATTTGGAGAGTATTCTGCTTTTTTGATGGGGAAAAATTGGTTGTTTTAATGAATGGTTTTCAAAAAAAGACACAAAAAACACCTAAGAATGAAATAGAAAAAGCCTCAAAAATTATGGTTGAGTATTACGAACAAAAATCTAAAGGGAATGGAAACTAAGAGCTGGAAAGATATTAAGAATTCGGTTTATGGAACCGTAGGTACAGAAAGAAGAGATGAGCTAGAAAGGGATTTTGAATCTTTTAAGATAGGCTTGCTTCTAAAAAAGGCTAGGGAAGATAAGCACTTGACACAACTAGAGCTAGCAGAGTTAGTTGATAAAAAGCGTGAATATATATCCCGTATTGAAAATAATGGGAGCAACTTAACACTTAAGACCCTATTTGATATTGTTGAAAAAGGATTAGGTGGTAAAGTAAAAATATCGATTGAAATATAATATGAAGGTGACCTTTTTGGGACACCTTCTTTATTTAACTGAAGAATTAACCCTAACAGTATTAAACTCGTACAGACAAGGCTATATATTAAGTTTATCACCTACTGTAACCGCTAGAGTGGTTCTGCTCTTGGCTATGTTCCTGCTTATCTCGTTGAGTTTTTATCTGCTCAAATCTGCTTAATTCCCCTTCTTGTTTTTCAGCACGAATATCTACTTCAATTTCACTCTTTAGAGCATTTTGGATGAAATCTTCAACTAACTGCTCTTGATCAGGCTCTTTTACCGGGTTGAGTGTTATTTTCTGTTTTTCTTGTTCTAATCTTTTATTATAGATTTCTGCTTCAGCATTTTTTTCTCTGATTTCCTTGCCGAACAAAAGAGGTGCTTTCTTTATCTCCATTGGCTTGGCGTTCCTTACCTGTTCTTCATAAGCCTTATGCTTTTCATACTGAGAATACAGATTACTACTTTCGTAAACAGTGGCTCGGATGCTTGATTCTAAATCTGATTTTATAAGGAGATTAACATCGTTTACTTTGTAGGAATAACCTTGACTAGTACGTACCAAACCACGAATTTTTAAAAGATGCTCTATATTAACCCCATAACTACTAGATACACAAATCGAGGCTACCTTTTCTAAAGTCGTTCTTAAATGACGTTCTACCTCTGCTCTGGTGATAGTTTTGGTCTCTTGAAGTACTTTATTGTTCTCCTGCAAAACTTTGCTTATATCGTTCCATTTAGCCCCAATTTGCGAACCTTTTACACTTATGGTATCACTTTTAAATGATACCCCCGATATCCCGTTTCTATTCTCCATAAATCGGACATCAATACCCTTTTGCTCCAGGAATGTTTTAAATTCCTCTGGACTTCTAATTCCTTTGTTCTGAAGAGCTGCCATTACTTCAGCTTTTATCCTGCTCTCCTGTTCTCTTTTGTGAGGATCCTTACTGATGCTTTCTTTTTTATCTCTCGGTTTTAGTGCCTTTAATTCTTCTTTAGATAATTTTCTATATCCTTTAGAACTATTTGGGTCATAGATAATTTTTCTACCCTCCGTACGTTGTAAACCTTGTTCCTGCTCGATTTTATCCGCAATAACATGACAGCGATTTGCAATAAATTCTTCTTTCTTACCATCAAAGCCAACATTTAATTTCTTTCCATCTAAATCAACCTTATTGATGATAAGATGATAATGAGGATTCTTAGCATCGTTGTGTTTAACGACTAGATATTGATGATTTTCATCTGTAACACCCAATTCCTTCAGCACCCCATTTACGGCATTTTGTCGTTCGGATTCTGTTAACTTTTCTTGGGCATCGAAACTTACATAAAAGTGCAGGACAGGAACACTAACTCGGCTGTTGCCATTAGCAACAAAACGCATCTGCCTTGCCATTTCTCGAGCATTGCCATAAACATTATTTTGCGTAATGATCTCGGGTTTTTGATCTGCCTTTAGTTCATCTAGCTTTTGGTCTTTCAAAGCATAACCAAGCGCCCCCCGGAATCCGTTTCCTGTTATTACACCTACGACCATTCTTTTATAATTTTTTCGATATCCCGTAAAAGACTCTCTATCTGTGGAAGCTCTTTACGCTGATTGGCTAATCTGGTGAGCTGATTTAGGTTGTTGGCAAGACCTATGATGGTACGTCTATCTATACCCTCACCCGCTTGAATACTATCCTTTTTCTGAATAGAAAGAACTGCACCTTTGAGCATTAATTGCCGGCCATATTCCGAGATGGTCAAGCCTAATTTTTCGGCCTTTGACTCTATCTCTGTATGTTCTTTGTCATTCACTCGGATGACAAGATTTTTCAATCTCGGATTGTCTTTCTTATTCATTCCTTTTTCTTTTTGGTGACCAAGATCAAAAAATTGCGAAGCGGCTTTTTGTACTGGTCATTAGTTCAAAATTTTAGCGAAGCGTATAAAAATTTTGTGTCAGATTTTCAGCGTAACAAAGTGCAGCGTAAAGAAAATCTTGGCCCCGCAGGGCGAGGTTCGTAATAAGGATATACATTTGCACAGGCAAAATGTAAATACGTTTACTCACCTCGCTTCTTCAAACTGTACTAAGATACTGAGAAATAAGGATTCTCCAAAATCCGTTTTCGAAGTATCGCCAGCGAAATAAAAATAGCCCATCTAAAAGGGCTATTTTTATTGAAGCAGACCGCCCAAAAAGGCGGGCAATAGTTTATAACAATATCCATTGTTACTTTGATACTTTGTTATATTGTTACATTGCTACTTTGATACTTTGTTACATTGTTATACTCTATTTTCTAACTTTAGTTATGGAAAACAAACTTTATATACAATCAATATTTAACAAAATAGCAGCTATGAAAAAACGTTCTGCAGAAATTTTGGGCGATGCCAAAATAAGCGGAAAACTTCATTATTACTTTGACATTAAAAGATGTAAAGAAAACGAAATAATCAAACTTGAAAACGGGGTAGAAACAATAGTTAAAAAATAATCCCCCCCTCCTTTGTAGCGTATCGGCTTTGGCCGATGACATTCGTTGAATGGTGGTTAAGGAGAAAAAGTATACTTGTATTTAAAGTGATAGCATTATGAATACAAAAAATTTAAAAAAGTCAACGTCATTACCT
>CANRHE010000052.1 GCA_947630335.1 uncultured Sphingobacterium sp. | reverse complement strand
GGAAATGCGAACAGCAAATGGAACTCACGCAATATGGGTATCTTGGGTACTGTATTATTGGTTTTCATCGCCACTCACATGCAAAATTTCTGGTGGAAGTATCACAATGACCAAGTCCCTTATATTGAGTACAAAACAGATCTTAAAACTGGCAAACAGTTAGAGGTTAGAGAACTTTCTGCAAGTGAGTTCAGTGTGTATTCTGTACAAGAGGAAAATGGAATTGAAACTGTTCAAGCAAGAGACTTATACAAGCAAGTAGATTTTGCCTTTAAAAACATTGGTTTAGTAGCATTATACGTAATTGCTATGGGAGCATTAGCATTCCACTTAATCCATGGTTTTCAATCAGCATTCCAAACAGTAGGATTTAACCACAAAAGATACATCGGTTTTATTAGAGCTATCGGTGTATGGGTATTCGGTGTTATCATTCCTATATTATTTGCGTTGATGCCGTTATATTTCTATTTCAAAGGTTAGTAATCTCTATTTAAAAATAAAGATATGTTAGATTCTAAAGTACCAGCAGGCCCATTAGCCGAAAAATGGTCAAAACATAAATTCGATATGAAGCTGGTAAATCCAGCCAACAAGCGTAAATTCACAATTATCGTTGTAGGGACAGGACTTGCTGGTGCATCAGCAGCCGCTTCATTAGCAGAATTAGGTTATAATGTAAAAACATTTTGTTACCAAGATTCTCCTCGTCGTGCGCACTCAATTGCCGCTCAAGGAGGTATCAATGCTGCTAAAAATTATCAAAATGACGGTGACTCAGTATTCCGTTTATTCTACGATACAATCAAAGGTGGTGACTACCGTGCACGTGAGGCAAACGTATATCGTTTAGCAGAAGTATCGGTTAACATCATCGACCAATGTGTTGCTCAAGGTGTACCATTTGCACGTGAGTACGGAGGTTTATTAGATAACCGTTCATTCGGTGGATCACAAGTATCACGTACATTCTACGCTCGTGGTCAAACTGGACAACAATTATTATTAGGTGCGTACTCAGCATTAAACCGTCAAATCCATAAAGGAAAAGTTAAATCATACACTCGTCATGAGATGTTAGATTTAGTAAAAATTGATGGACAAGCAAGAGGTATCATCACACGTGACTTAGTTACAGGTAAGATTGAATCTCATGAAGGTCACGCTGTATTATTGTGTACAGGTGGTTATGGTAACGTATTCTTCTTATCTACAAACGCAATGGGTTGTAACGTGACAGCATCATGGAGAGCGCACAAACGTGGTGCATTCTTTGCAAACCCTTGTTACACTCAGATTCACCCTACATGTATCCCTGTTACAGGTGATCACCAGTCAAAATTAACATTGATGTCAGAATCATTGCGTAATGATGGCCGTGTATGGGTACCTAAAACTAAAGAATTAGCAGCTAAATTACGTAAAGGTGAATTGACACCTGCGGATATCAAAGAAGATGATAGAGATTACTTCTTAGAACGTAAGTATCCTTCATTCGGTAACTTAGTACCTCGTGACGTTGCGTCTCGTAATGCAAAAGAAATGGTTGACGAAGGTCGCGGTGTTGGTAAAACAGGTGTAGCAGTATATTTAGATTTTGCTGAAGCTATCAGTCGTATGGGTGAAGATACAGTACGTGCAAAATACGGTAACTTGTTCGATATGTACGCTAAAATTACAGACGAAAATCCTTACAAGCAACCAATGCGTATCTACCCTGCTGTTCACTATACTATGGGTGGTGTATGGGTTGATTACAACTTGATGACTACTGTCCCTGGTTTATACTGTTTAGGAGAGGCTAACTTCTCTGATCACGGTGCTAACCGCTTAGGTGCTTCGGCATTAATGCAAGGTTTATCAGATGGTTATTTTGTGATTCCATATACTGTTGGTGACTACTTAGCTAATTTGGGAAGCTTTGCTCCTGTCGACAAAAATCATCCAGCTTTCGAGCAAACTCGTAAAGAAGTAGAAGATCATGTCAATAAATTATTAGCTCTGCGTGGAACAAAAACTGTTGATGATATTCACAAAGAATTAGGTCATATTATGTGGGAATACTGCGGTATGGCTCGTACTGCAGAAGGCTTAACAAAAGCTAAAGGCTTAATTCAAGATCTTAAAAAAGAATTCTGGACTAATGCTAACGTATTAGGAGAGAATGAAGAGATGAATATGTCATTAGAAAAAGCAGGTCGCGTTGCGGACTTCTTAGAATTAGGTGAATTAATGATAGATGACGCATTGAATCGTAGCGAATCATGTGGTGGTCACTTCCGTCTTGAATCTCAAACCGAAGAAGGTGAAGCAAAACGTAATGATGAAGAATTCACATATGTTGCTGCCTGGGAGTACAAAGGTGAAAATCAACCTGAAGTATTACACAAAGAAGAGTTAATCTTCGAAAATGTTAAGTTAACACAAAGAAGTTATAAATAGAATTGAGTATGAGCTATGAGATACTTCCTCGGAATATTAGGTCACATAGCTCATTATTCAACTCTTAAATCATATAATAGATATGAGTAATCTAATGAATTTAACGCTTAAAGTTTGGCGTCAAAAAAATGATAAATCAACTGGTCAATTCGTAACTATTCAAGCTAAAGACATAGCAGATGACATGTCTTTCTTAGAAATGCTTGATATTGTTAATGATGATTTGACTCGTAAAGGAGAAGATCCTATATATTTCGACCATGACTGTCGTGAAGGTATCTGCGGAATGTGTTCATTAGTGATCAACGGACGTCCACACGGACCTATGGAAGGAACAACTACTTGTCAATTACACATGCGCTCATTCCATGATGGACAGACTATCGTAATCGAACCATGGAGAGCTGCAGCATTTCCAGTGTTAAAAGACTTAGCTGTTGATCGTACGGCATTTGACCGTATTCAACAAGCTGGTGGATATGTAAATATCAATACTGGTGGTGTACCGGACGCTAATACAATTGCAATTCCTAAAGTAATAGCAGACGAAGCTTTCGAATCCGCTACGTGTATCGGTTGTGGAGCCTGTGTAGCTGCATGTAAGAATGCTTCTGCGATGTTATTTGTATCTGCTAAAGTTTCTCAATTTGCATTATTACCACAAGGTCAAACTGAACGTTACGAACGTGCTCAAGCGATGGTTGATCAAATGGATGCAGAAGGATTCGGTAACTGTACTAATACTGGTGCATGTGAGGCTGAATGTCCAGTAGGTATCAAATTAACAAATATTGCTAGATTAAATAGAGAATATTTAGGCGCTAAAATCTTTTCTCAAAGAGATGTACACGCATAGTTTTCTATATCAATATTAGTAAAAAGGCAGTCTATTATATAGACTGCCTTTTTACTTTTAGCGGAAAATACTACGTATCCTGACACCTTACAGTCCTTTCGTGACAAGGAATTGAAATAATAAAATAACGAAACGAATTATTTAAAAAATTATCACAATGATAATAACCTAGTTACGTCAAAGCACTGAAGAATCATTTGTATTTACAAGTTGTTTTACTACCTTTGTATCGTTGTCAACAACAAGTAACAATAAAAGGTGCCATAGCTCAGTTGGTAGAGCAAAGGACTGAAAATCCTTGTGTCGCTGGTTCGAATCCAGCTGGCACCACAAAAAAGGCCTTCACTTAATAGTGAAGGCCTTTTTTGATAAGTATACTTTATTCGTTCCATCCTTTTTTAGTAAATTTACATTATGGCTATATTAACTAAAAAATTCAACACCCTACATGATACGGCTCCATTTGGGAGTATAAATAATGAAGACTTCGCTCCTGCTTTTGATATTGCTATCGAAAAGACAAAAAAAGAAATTGAAGCAATTATTAAAACTACGGATGTACCTACCTTCGAGAATACTATTGAGGCTCTAGCATTTTCGGGCTTACAATTGGATAGAATATCAAATATTTTTTTCAATCTTCATTCAGCTGAAACTAATGATGACTTAGAAAAAATTGCACAAGGGGTCGCTCCGAAGCTATCGGCTTTAGGAAATGATATAACCCTTAATTCAGACTTATTCGAACGAATTAAATATGTGTATGACAATACGAATAAGGATAATCTCACGAGCGAACAAAATACTTTATTAACAAAATACTATAAAGATTTTGTTCGAAATGGTGCCCTTTTGAATACAGACCAAAAAGAAGAGCTACGTGCTATCGATGAAAAGCTCTCCTTATTAAAATTGAAATTTGGTGAAAATGTATTAGCAGAGACTAATGCTTATCAATTGTTCATTACAGAAGAAGATCAGTTATCAGGCTTGCCAGAAGGGCTTAAAGAAGCAGCAAAAGAATTAGCAAGCCAGCATAATAAAGAAGGATGGTTATTCACTTTAAATTACCCTAGTTATATTCCTTTTGTTACTTATGCTGACAACCGTGAGTTGCGTAAAGAGATGACAATAGCAGCTGGTAAAAAAGCTTTCCAACAAAATGAACATAATAATGAACAGATAATCTTAGACATCGTCAATCTTCGTCATCAACGAGCGAAGCTTTTAGGATACGAGAGTCATGCGCACTTTATCTTAGAAGAAAGAATGGCACAAAATCCTGATCAGGTAAAATCATTTCTAAATGATTTGTTACTTAAAGCAAAACCAGCAGCGCACGAAGAGTTTCAGGAACTATCAGCATTTGCGAAAGAAACAGATGGAATAGAGCGATTAGAAAAGTGGGATGGGGCTTATTATGCTGAAAAACTAAAACAGCAGAAATTTAATTTGGATGATGAAAAACTTAAGCCTTACTTTCAATTAGAAAATGTTTTACAAGGTGCTTTTGAAGTAGCAAATAAACTCTTTGGTTTACATTTTAAAGAGGTACAAACGATAGACAAATATCATAAAGATGTACAAACTTTTGAAGTTATTAATCAGAATGGAGAATTTATAGCAGTATTTTATAGTGATTTTTTCCCTAGAAAAGGAAAACGAAATGGAGCTTGGATGACTTCCTTCAAATCACAATACGTAAGGAATGGCCAGAATGAAAGACCTCATGTCTCTATAGTATGTAACTTCACTCCTCCTACACCTTCAAAACCATCTTTATTAACCTTTCAAGAGGTTACGACCCTCTTTCATGAGTTTGGACATGCTTTACATGGTATGTTAGCTAATACAACGTACCCTTCATTATCTGGAACTTCCGTTTACTGGGATTTCGTGGAGTTACCTAGCCAAATAATGGAAAACTGGTGCTACGAAGAAGAAGCATTAAGCCTGTTCGCTAAACATTATTTGACGAACGAACCTATTCCTATGGAATTTATAAAAAAAATAAAGGAATCTGCTTCTTTCTTAGAAGGTATGGCTACTCTTCGTCAACTTAGCTTTGGCTTATTAGACATCGGTTGGCATGGTCAAGATCCAAGTAATATTCAACGTATCAAAGATTTCGAAAACAAAGAATTCAAAGAGATCAATCTGTATCCCGATATTGCTGAAAATGCAATGAGTCCTTCGTTCTCTCACATCTTTAATGGTGGATATTCATCAGGGTATTATAGCTATAAATGGGCTGAGGTGTTGGATGCTGATGCTTTCGAATATTTCAAAGAAAATGGCATATTCAATAAAAAAATAGCACATCAATTTGAAAAATATATTTTATCAAAAGGAGGTACTGAACACCCTATGGTATTGTATAAGAAATTCAGAGGACAAGAACCACAAGTGGAAGCCTTATTAAAAAGAGCGGGCTTATTAAAATAAACAAAAAAATGCTCGCTTTCAGTAAGAAAGCGAGCATATATACCTATCAGTTATAGAAGAATTACTTCTTAGCAACAATAGTAACCTTAAAATTAATTTCTTTAGAAATTAAATCATCTTTCTTTCCTTCATAACTAACTCCCCAGTCTTCACGTAAAATGTTGAAATCTGCAGTAGCAGTCACTGAAAACTCAGAAATCTCTTCTACTTTAGCATCAAAAGTAATGTTTTTAGTAATTCCTTTAATAGTTAAATTACCTGAAATTACATAATCATTAGCGGTAGCACCTTGTTTAACACCTGTAATAACAAAGCTTGACTCAGGATGCGAAGCAACACTAAAAAAATCATCCGCTTTCAAGTGTCCATCTAACTTCTCTTTATACTCCCCATCAAGATCAGTCGAAGAGATTGTATTCATATCCAAAATGAACTCACCCGCAGTAATCTGATTATTATCTACACTAATTGTACCAGATTTTATAGCTATAGTACCTTCATGAGACCCTGTAACTTTTGTTCCTTTCCACACTACTTTTGAAGCAGACGTATCAATAGGCAAAGCAGTACCGACATTAATTACATTAGCAACTTCGATAGAATCTGTAGTTTCAGCTTTTTTACCTTCTGGATTTCCTGCACAGGATGCTAAAACCATTGCTGCTACAGCAGAGAATAATACTATTTTTTTCATTTTTATTATTTATATTTAATTTCTTACAAGAACAAAAATAATTCTCTCGATAAAATATTAAAAATTTTTGTAAATAAATAACAATTAAAAGACAATTTTATTAATGACCTAAAGGAACAGCTTCAACACGTTTAATATCAGCTCCTAAACTTTTCAGTCTTTCTTCAATATCTTGATAACCGCGTTCGATTTGTTCAATATTAAATATTGTAGACTTTCCTTGAGCTGATAATGCTGCTATCAATAAAGAAACACCGGCACGAATATCTGGTGAAGACATTTGAATACCGCGAAGACTTGTTTGTTTATTTAATCCGATAACAGTAGCACGATGCGGATCACAAAGAATAATTTGCGCCCCCATATCAATTAATTTATCAACAAAGAATAGTCTACTCTCAAACATTTTTTGATGTATTAATACATTTCCTTTGGCTTGAATAGCAGTTACTAATACAATGCTTAATAAATCAGGTGTAAACCCAGGCCATGGAGCGTCTGAAATCGTCAAGATAGAACCATCTATAAAAGTATCTATTTCGTAAGAATCCTGCGCAGGGATAAAAATATCATCACCACGAAGCTCCATTTTGATACCTAACCTAGAGAATACAGTAGGTATAATACCTAATTCTTTATAGTTTACATCTTTAATAGTTATCTCAGAGCCTGTCATTGCTGCTAAACCAATAAATGATCCTATTTCAATCATATCAGGCAACATACGGTGCTCAGTACCACCTAGACGTTGTACGCCTTCCACAGTTAGCAAATTAGAACCGATACCCGAAATCTTAGCTCCCATACGGTTCAACATTTTACATAATTGCTGTAAATAGGGTTCACACGCAGCATTGTATATAGTTGTTATTCCTTTCGCTAATACCGCAGCCATAACAATATTTGCAGTCCCCGTAACAGATGCTTCATCCATTAGGATATAATCACCTTTGAGTTCGCTTGCATCGATATTGAAAAAATGATTTTCAGCATCATATACAAATTTAGCACCTAACTTTTCAAAACCTAAGAAATGAGTATCTAAGCGACGGCGCCCAATCTTATCTCCCCCTGGTTTAGGGATAGCCGCTTTTCCAAATCTAGCTAACAAAGGTCCCACAATCATGATAGAACCACGTAGACTCCCTCCTTTTTCTTTAAACTCATCTGAGGTAAAATAATCAATATTGATATCTTTAGCCTCAAATGTATATGTATCTTTGTTTAATTGCTCAACCTTAACCCCCAATGAACGTAACAAATCAATTAATTTGTTAACATCTTTAATATTAGGAATATTGGCAATAGTTACCTTTTCCTCAGTCAATAATACAGCTGATAATATTTGAAGTGCTTCGTTCTTCGCTCCTTGCGGAATAATCTCTCCTTTTAATGGTTTTCCCCCATGAATTTCAAATGCGTTCATAAACTTTAATGATATAAAAGAATATTCTTAAATAAGAAAAGTAACCAATAAACTATTAGTTACTTATCCCTTGTAAACATCGGTATCTTAATTATTTTTTATAATTATTACTCTGATACGTTCGTTTAGTATTATTGTTATTACTATTCGACGAATTATTGTTATTCATACGTCGTTTGTTATTATTATTTTGACCTCCAGCAGAATTTGAGTTATTCGTACGTCGAGCACCTCCTGATGATTGTTGTTTCTGATTACTATTCATATTCGATCCCCCTTTGGTACGGCTACCTGGAGGAGGAGTGCGAAAATCTAATTTCGTCAATACTGTATCTTCTGGCAGTTGTAAAACACCCCCTGATAGTTCCTTCAAATCCTGAATTATATGTTGATCAGTAACCGAATCTTTGTTCCATGTACAATAAGCCATTTTCATAAAATTCGCAATACTCAAAGACATTTTCAACTTGGTCTCTTCAGTAGAGGCAGCCATCGCTTTAACAATCATCTCTTCTACAATATGTCCATAATGCTTAAAACGAATTCTATGTTGAGGGTAAGCCAAACGTTCAGGCTTATGTCTAATCTCGTCTCTATTAGGCACAGGATATGGAGAGTCAACATCGATTTTAAAATCAGAAATTATATACAAATGATCCCAAAGTTTATGTTTGAAATCAGATACATCTCTCAAATGGGGATTAAGTACTCCCATCATATCAATAACCACCTGCGCTAATCTATTGCGTTCTTCTCTAGAGGGAACTGTACAAATATAGTCGACCATATTTTGCACATTCCTACCATATTCGGCTAAAATTAGGTTAGGACGCGTACTGTTGTAATCAAAATTCATATAGTGAAATTAAACGTATTATATATAACGTTATTTATTATTCTTTTGTTATGGCTATTGTTGTTCTATGATCCTAAGTTTTGCAAACTTAAGTAACAATTGCTTTTGTCCCAATTCTTTAAAGAAAATTGTAGCTTTTATATCAGGCTTATTTCCTTCCAAATTGATGACTTTACCAAACCCAAATCTTTCGTGCTCTACCTCCATTCCCACTTGCAAAGCGCTAGTATCTGAAGGAGCAAATCCAGCTGTAGGCGTATGAGCTTTGGGTAATATTGACGTGGTCTTTACTACCTTTGGCTTAGGCTTGCTAAACGAATCTTTTTGTTGCCATGCTACTTTTTCGGATTTAAATGATTCATCATTATGCATCTGCATACGAGGCTTGAAGTCTAAATTCAAACAAGTAGGATCTAATTCATCCAAGAAACGACTAGGTTCACAGTTATTCAGTGTACCCCATCGATAACGTGACGTAGCATAAGAAAGATGTAATTTTGTTTCAGCACGAGTAACTGCTACATAAAACAATCGCCTCTCTTCTTCCAATTCAGTTCGCGAATTTAATGAAAGTTGTGAAGGAAACAAATTTTCTTCTAAACCAACTATAAATACATTCTTGAACTCCAACCCTTTAGAAGAGTGAATAGTCATTAAAGAAACAGTATCAGCATTAGGGTCTTTATCATTATCATCATTCGTTAATAAGGCCACATCTTGTAAAAATATGTCCAAACTTTTCTCTTCTAAGTCTTCCCGCTCCGAAAACTCTTTAATACCATTTAAAAGTTCTTGAATATTTTCATATCTCGCCAAACCTTCTACAGATTTATCTTCATATAAATCCTTCAGTATACCTGAATGCTGCGCGATATGCATAGCGGTATCAAATGCATTAGCATTATTTCCGATGGCCTGAAAACTTTTAATCATGGTAGCAAAATTCACCACAGAGGTTGCACTTCTACCATCCAAAAACATTTGTGCATTACCTACAACATCCCACAAGCGGTATTGATGTTGATCTGCTGCAACAATAATTTTATCTAAGGTGGTGTCACCAATACCCCTTCTTGGATAATTGATGACGCGCTTCAGTGCCTCTTCATCATTTGGATTGTAAGTCAATCTAAAATATGAAATTAAATCTTTAATTTCTTTACGCTGATAGAAAGAAGTACCTCCATAAATCTTATACGGCACATTCAGCTTACGCAAGGCCTCTTCCATCGCTCGTGACTGAGCGTTGGTACGATACAATATAGCAAAATCTTTATAATATCCACCACTGTGTGCCTTTTCTTGAGCAATAGCTTCTGCGACAATCTTCCCTTCTTCGTTGTCAGAAAAAGCACGAGCAACCTTGATTTTCTCCCCTTCCTCATTATCTGAAAAGACATTCTTCTCTAGCTGATTCTTATTGTTTGCAATAATACTGTTGGCAGCATTAACGATGATTTTCGTAGAACGGTAATTTTGCTCCAATTTAAAAATATTAACATCAGGATAATCCTTTTGAAAATTTAAGATATTCTGAATATTAGCACCTCGGAAAGCATAAATACTTTGTGCATCATCACCAACTACGCAAATATTTTCATTCACCGCGGCCAGACGCTTCACGATTAAATACTGCGAAAAGTTTGTATCCTGATACTCATCAACCATCAGATATTTAAATTGATGTTGATACTTATGTAATGTTTCGGGATACTTATTCAATAAAACATTAGTTTTGAAAAGCAAATCATCGAAATCCATTGCGCCTGCTCGGTAGCAACGTTGTGCATAAGTCATATAAATCTCTCCCAATTGTGGTCGACCATTTTCACGATCTTCTGCAAGGATTGCTTCATTTTTATTATATTCTTGGGGGGAGATTAAATTATTTTTAGCAGATGATATTCTACCATACACATGATTAACATTGTAAAGTTTATCATCCAGATTCATTTCTTTCAAGATAGCTCTCAACAAACTTTTTGTGTCATCCGTATCATAAATTGTAAAATTCTTAGGGTATCCGATCAATTCTGCTTCGACACGTAATATACGTGCAAAAATAGAGTGAAAAGTACCCATCCAAATATTTTTAGCTTCTGCTCCTACTACTTTCATGATACGTTCACGCATTTCTTTGGCCGCTTTATTAGTAAACGTTAATACCAAAATATTGAAAGGATCTATTCCCTTTCTAATTAAATGAGCTACTCGGTAAGTAATTACACGTGTTTTTCCTGATCCTGCCCCTGCTACAATCATCACTGGACCTTCGGTTTGCTCTACAGCTGCACGTTGGGTGGGATTTAATCCTGCTAAATAATCCAAAGTATATAGAAATTTTATCCGTTAGAAATAAAAAGTAAAGCTACAAAATTTGTAGGAAAAAGTATTAAATCAAGAATTTTAATTGGTATAATCGCTACCTTTATACCTACAGGCTAGTCTCTTAAAAATGAAAAACCTACTATTATTATATTTACTACTTGTACCAAGTATTCTCTATACTCAACCACTGCCCAAAGGATTTGTGTATATCTCGACTTATATACCCCATATTCAGACGGATTTACGCTACTTAGGAGTAGATAATTTTGTTGGAAGCCCCATCAATGGTTACGTAAAAAACAAAGCAATACTAACCACTGAAGCAACAAAAGCATTACTAAAAGTTGAAAAAGAACTTAACAAAAACAACTTGGGACTGCTTATTTTCGATGCCTATCGGCCTCAACGTGCTGTAAACCACTTTAAAAACTGGGCAAAAGCAGTAAATGATACCCTTACTAAAAATAAATATTATCCTGCTGTAGATAAACGGAACTTATTTAGAGATGGTTATATTGCTAGTAAATCAGGACATAGTAGAGGAAGTACCATCGATCTTACGATCATTGATCTCACAACAAAAAAAGAATTGGATATGGGAACGGTATTTGATTTTTTAGGTAAAGAGTCTTCGCATAATTACCCCGATCTAACTAAACAACAACTTGATAATCGAAGATTATTAAAAAGTGTAATGCAAAAATATGGTTTCAAACCATATGCAAAAGAATGGTGGCACTATACATTAATAAACGAACCTTTCAAACAAACGTACTTTGATTTTTTGGTAGAATAGATGGAATTAATAACATGTAAATATAATCCATCAAGTCCTATTCATTACGTTTGAAACATTTTTCCTATTTTTGATCGAAATAGGAATACCCCTTTAATCGTACTAAAATCTACAAACAAACGTTTAAATGATTGACGACATAAACAATTCAGAAGAAAGTAATAATACCAACTTGCCATCGGAAGAGACAGACCAAACAAGTAATACGCTGTCCTTATCAGGTTTATACGAGACATGGTTTTTGGACTATGCCTCGTACGTAATCTTAGATAGAGCTGTACCGCATATTAATGATGGTTTTAAGCCCGTACAAAGACGTATACTCCACTCTTTGAAAGAAATGGATGATGGTCGCTTTAACAAAGTAGCCAACGTCATAGGTAATACCATGAAATATCACCCGCATGGTGATGCTTCCATTGGTGATGCTATGGTGCAAATTGGCCAAAAAAACCTATTAATAGACTGTCAAGGTAACTGGGGAGACCCGGTAACAGGTGACTCTGCAGCTGCTCCTAGATATATTGAGGGCAGACTGTCTAAATTTGCTAATGAAGTTACTTTTAATCCAGATACAACAAATTGGCAGCTAAGTTATGATGGTCGAAACAGAGAGCCAATTACTTTACCTGTCAAGTTTCCCTTACTATTAGCACAAGGAGCGGAAGGTATTGCTGTAGGCTTGGCCACTAAGATTATGCCTCATAATTTCATTGAGCTTATTGATGGCTCTATCCAAGTCTTAAAAGGTGAAAGACCTAATATTTTTCCTGATTTTCCGACAGGAGGCTTTGCCGATGTTTCCAGTTATAATGAAGGTCAAAGAGGAGGTAAAATTCGGGTTCGAGCCAAAATTGAAGAGCGAGACAAAAAGACTTTGGCAATTACCGAAATACCTTTTGGAACTACTACTACGGGGGTTATTGAAAGTATTGTTTCAGCTAATGATAAAGGTAAGATAAAAATAAAAAAAATAGAAGATAACACCGCAGCGAATGTCGAAATAATCGTTCATCTTGCCGCTGGTATATCTCCAGATATGACCATTGACGCGCTCTATGCATTTACGTCTTGTGAGTCATCCATATCTCCCAATACTTGTGTAATTAAAGATAACAAACCTCATTTCATGAGTGTTAATGATATATTAATTACCAATACTTTACAGACCAAAGATTTATTAAAGCAAGAGCTCGAAATAAAACTTCACGAACTCCAAGAGAAAATATTTTTCAGTAATTTATTGAAAATATTTATAAAAGAAGGTATGTATAAGCATCCAGATTATGAAAACTCTGGAGATTTCACTATCGTTGTGAATGTTTTAAACACCTTATTCAGTCCTTTCTTCAATCTATTTTATAGACCTATCACATCAGAAGATTACAAGAAGCTAATTGACAAACCGATGAGTAGTATCACACGTTTTGACATTAAAAAAGCAGATGATCTAATGCAGGCTTTAGAGGAAGAAATCCAGGATGTGAAAAAGAATTTAAGCAATCTTACAGCATTCACTATAAAATGGTTCGAACACTTACGCACTAAATATTCAAAAGGACGCGAACGGAAAACTGAACTTCGAACCTTTGACCGTGTAGAAGCGGCACAAGTAGCACTAGCCAATGCTAAACTATATGTCAATCGTGAGGAAGGATTCATCGGAACAGGTATGCGCAAGGATGAGTTTGTTTGTGAATGTTCAGATATAGATGATATCATCGTTTTCCGTCAAGATGGGAAATACAGTATTGTGAAAGTCCAAGATAAAGTGTTTGTTGGCAAGGATATTATACATGTAGCTGTTTTCAAAAAAGGTGATGACCGCACTATTTATAATGCAATATATAATGATGGTACAAATGGCACCACATACGTCAAACGATTTGCGGTAACATCTATCACAAGAGATAAGGAGTACGATGTAACGAAAGGAACTAAAGGTTCGAAATTATTATATTTTACTGCCAATCCGAATGGAGAAGCAGAACTGGTACATGTCCAATTAAAACCGAATACAAAAGTTCGTAAATTATCGTTCGACTTAGATCTAGCAGAAATTGCTATTAAAGGCCGGGCTTCCTTAGGTAATATTGTATCAAAATATCCCGTTAAAAAAATAACTTTCAAAAGCGCAGGAGTTTCTACTCTAGCTGGTCGAAAAATATGGTATGACACTACGTTGCGTCGATTAAATGTTGACGAAAGAGGACAATTTTTAGGAGAGTTTGATGGAGAAGACAAAATACTAATTGTATTAAATGACGGTTCATATGAATTATCTAATTTTGATTTAGGGAATCATTTCGATGATAAAATGATAAGAATAGAAAAGTTTTATCCAGAACACATCTATACTGCTATCCATCAAGATGGCAAATCAGGAGCTTATTATGTTAAAAGATTTGCATTTGATGACATCCAATTAGGCAAACGTGTTTCGTTTATCAATGAAGAGACTGGATCAAAATTAATCCTATTAACGAATAACTTAGACCCAAAAGTTAAAATAGATCAACTCAAGGGTAAATCCCAAATTGCTGAAACAATCGAACAGAACACTAATGAACTGATAGATATTAAGAAAATCAAAGCGCAAGGCAATAGACTATCATTTCATAATGTGCAAAAAATAACGCCACTTACAGAAGAAATAGATTTTGCTAACATTCAAACTGTAGAAAGTAAAGATAACGGAGAACTATCTTTTGAAATTACTAATCCAGGTGATGTCCAAAGTGATGATGGACAAATGGGATTATTTAAATAGTATCTAGCCCAACTGTAAATCAAAAGAGGTTGCTTACATAATGACTAAGCAACCTCCTATTGTATTAATACGTTACATACTAAAATAAAATTCAATCATGAAAGGATAAAATAAACTATACATAATCCAATTCATTATAGGACTGATAAAAAAATAATATTGCTCATATGGATATAAACTTCACAAGAATAAACGACAACTAATTCCCTAAAATATCATAATATTTACTTGCTAATGATATTTTTGACAAAAGATTAATTGATTGCTCAAGAATTGCAAAAACCGACATACTTTGATATTTTAGTTT
>CANRHE010000051.1 GCA_947630335.1 uncultured Sphingobacterium sp. | reverse complement strand
CGTATATAGTGTTCGATGGGTTCTCAAAGAAATGAATCATTATGGTATGTTAGTTTTGAACGTTCTTCAAATTAAAACTCAAATTTACGGATTATTTTCATAATTGATAATTAAAATAATGGTTGTGAGTAAATAAGGAGTTATTAACAGTAATATTTTTTTGGAATAAAGAGCGAGGATCAGAATTCGGTTAATTTTGCTCCTCGTTAAATTTCCAATATCTTTGTCTTCATAAGATATAATATGACAGTAGATTACGATGCAATTATTATAGGAGCAGGCGCTTGTGGATTGATGTGTGCTGCGCAAGCAGGTTTGTTAGGTAAGAAAACCCTTACTCTAGAACGTAATGACAAGCCTGGAGCCAAGATTTTGATATCAGGAGGAGGGCGATGTAACTATACAAACTTCAACACTTCGTTAGATAATTTTGTCTCTCAAAATCCTAAATTTCTTAAAGGTATATTTGCACAATGGACTGTCGAGGATACGGTCTCTTTTTTTGAGACTTTTGGAGGTGTCCAACCACAAGAGAAAACATTAGGACAATTGTTTCCTACAAGTAATAAAGCCAAAGATATAGTATCTACATTTACTAAAGTTCTGTTTGATACCAGACAAGATTTGTGGTTGAATACCTTGGTACTTGCTATCGAAAAGACAATAGAGGGAAGTTATTCTGTAACAGTAGACAGAAATGGAAAGAAGGAGACTTTGATTACTTCAAAGGTGGTTCTTGCATCAGGAGGTTTGCCTGTACATAAATTGGGGGCTTCTGACTTTGCACTTCGTATAGCTCGGCAATTTGAGATGGAAGTTTTACCTACTGCACCGGCCTTGGTTCCTTTGACTATTACGGGAAAAGATGCCGCATGGTATGCTTCTTTGTCAGGCAATTCAGTTTTTGCACGTGTATATAACGAAAAAATTAGCTTTGAAGAAAACATCCTTTTTACACATTGGGGCCTAAGTGGTCCCGCCATATTGCAAATATCGTCGTATTGGAAGCCAGGAGAAATCTTTACCATGGATTTGTTACCGAAGTTTGATTTACAAACTATTCTTAAAGAAGAACGAAGTCGTGGAGGAAAGCGTACAGTAGGCCAAATTCTTAATGATTATTTTACAAAGAAAATGGTTGATGCTATGGGCGAATTTTTGCCTAATAATCTCAAGATTGCCTCCCTTAGTAAAGTCGACGCGAATTTGGTTGTAGAAACCATACATAAATTTAAAGTAAAAGCAGCAGGAGATAAGGGCTACGATAAAGCTGAGGTAATGCGTGGCGGTATTTCTACAGAAGAATTACATCCCAAAACGCTAGAATCTAAAAAGAACCCAGGATTATATTTTGGTGGAGAGGCTGTCGATATTACAGGTTGGTTAGGTGGGTACAACTTTCAATGGGCGTGGGCTGCGGGTTTTGCCATTGCACAAGATATATAGTTACTGTACATGGTAAATATTATTATGTTAAATAACTGAAGACTTATATAAGGTTGGGTAGGAGATTATATGATACCAAACAAAAATAAGAGCCCAATTACGTAAGTATATTGGGCTCTTGTGATGTAAGAGTTAGTGTGTAATATTTTTTAACCGATCTTGAATGAAGTCATAGCGAGAGCGCCAGCAACTGGTTGATCGTTGAAAATTCCTATTTCTTCATTTTTCTCTTGAAGTGCTAGAGCATATATCATAGGTAAATAATGTTCAGGTGTAGGAATAGCCAGTTGGAATTCATGCCCCTGCAAATGATAATCAATCAAGGGTTGATGATTGCCCTCTCTAATATATTTTTTCATGGTTTCATCCGCTTGTTTAGCCCAATCAAAAGCAAAGCCTATAGTATTCAAGTGCTGCCACGATACTTTACGAAGGTTATGTACATTATTACCACTACCAACAATTAAAACTCCTTTATCCCTTAAGGACGCCAGTTCTTTCGCTAGTGCATAGTGATAGGATGCTGGTTGTGTATAGTCAATACTCATCTGTATCACTGGGATGTCTGCATTAGGGTACAAGTGCTTTATAACAGACCATGATCCGTGATCCAGTCCCCATTTATCATCAAGATGAACATCAGTTTTACTAATTATTTCTTTGGTAAGTTGCGCCAATTCTGGAGATCCAGGAGCAGGGTATTGTACGTCAAACAATGCCTGAGGAAATCCTCCAAAATCATGTATTGTTTGTGGATTTTCCATAGCGGTTACATAAGTACCTCTCGTTTCCCAGTGCGCCGAAATAACAAGAATAGCTTTTGGTTTTTCAATTTGATGGCTTATCTTTCTAAACCCCTGTACAAACTCATTTTCCTCAATAGCATTCATTGGACTTCCGTGTCCGAGGAATAATACAGGCATTTTGCTTGTATTCGTCAATTCACTCGCAAATTTATTTAAAGAGCTCAACTTCACAGCAGCTCCTGTCAAAGGTAATGCTGCCGCAGCCGCTAAGAATTGTTTTCTATTCATATCTTCCATTATCATTTATGTTGATATAATACAAATATCGGGAATAGTAAGAGGTAATGGGTATGAATTTTTAGTCAAAAAGTATGAAAATTAAGAAAGCAAGCCTTTCATCACTACTCTAAATTCGGATGGCGTTTGACCAGATTTTTTCTTAAACACACTAGTGAAATATGCTTTGTCACTATAGCCAATTTCATAGCCAATCTCTGCAATGGTCAAATCCGTCGTAAAAAGTAGATTTTTTGCTTCTGTCAGTTTTCTTGTTTCAATAATTTCGGATACGGATAAGTTTAATATATTTTGAGTGATGGTATTCAATGTTTTAGAGCTTGTAAATAGTTTGTCAGCATAAAAGTTGACTCCTTCATTCCTTCTAAAATTCTCTTCTAGTATCGCCAAAAAACTTTGAAATGTCTTATTTTGGTTTGTCAACAATTTATTAGACTTGTCGAATTGTTGCTGTCTAAGTTCTTCAATCATAGAAAATAGTGCCGATAATAAGCTTTTTACGGTACCCAGGTTTTGACTAATCCTTCTCATTTCTTCTTGGATAAGTTTGCACAATTTGTCTAATCTATCCAGCTGCTCGGCACTATTCAAAGAAAACGTAGCTTGATCATGATAATAATTATAGAGCTTAAATGTCACATCAGGTATAAACTCACTTTTGAAACGAATAACCCAAAAGTCACATTCTTGATTATATAATTTGGGTTGAGCGCGATGTATCTTACCTTTTGTTACGAATGATATAAATGGCGCATTGTAGGTTGTCGTTTTAAAATCAATGAAATGTTCTATTGCCCCTTTGAGACCTATAATTAATTCTTCAAAGTCGTGTTGATGAGGTGGATTCACTGTCTCTGCTATTCTAAGTGCCTCGTCATGATCAAGCTTATATATTTTGAATAGATCATTCATATCATAAATATACTTTAAAATATTTATCTATTTAACTGTGTGTCTATCGTACTTATTTTTTTAAAGTATACTTAAATCCAACACCAATAGATTCCTTTTGTTGTAGTTTTTCAATGATATCACTATCATACAATGCCTCGTAGTACACATTCGCAGATATAAAAGTATTCACTTTTAAATACAGGCTAGCTTGATAATTAAAATCAATGTTTGCCGTTTTATGTAAATAGTTAGTAAAAGCTTGAGCTATATTTTCCATCGTTACATTTTTCATTATATCGAATTTATAATAAGCATATAAGGATGGTCCGAACTCAAATCGGTGTACCTGCCCTCTACTTACCCCATATGATTTTCCCATTTTAGTGAATTCGCTATGTACAAATACAAAGCGTGGTGTGGCTGGTGAAAAATTCACTTTGAGTTTATCATCTTTTTTCCAAAAGATCCCTGGTCCTGCCATTACAAAAATTGGAGACATAAAATGAGAAACTTTTTTTTTCGGGTCTTTAGGATCTAACCCTTTATCAAATTGCGTTTTGAAATTGAAGAAAAATGAATAATACCAATCCCGCTTGAAATTTCTGGCTAAAATAGAATTTAACTCAATACCGTCTTCAGTTTTTTTTAAGGAATTTTCTTTGTTTTTATTGAAGCCATATTTCGCAATTAGCTTATTATCTAAGCTCCATTTATCTTTCGCGTAGTTGACATCATAATTTAGCCTAACATCTACAGTAATATTCCCCGTTCCGCCTAACTGCCAGTTGCTAAAACTAGATTGGTTACCTGATACAGAGTTTATACCATTTATTTTCCAGTATTTTTTTTTAATATTGATGTCGATGCTATCTTGTGGTTTTTGAGAGTCTTGTTTACTTGTCTTTTCGTGTTTATTTTGACTAAAGCCAGAAGAGGAGGATAATAATATTAATAATATTAAATTGATTAGTATTTTCATTTATACGTTCATTTCTTATTTATTAATAAACAAGAAATGAACGAGAATGTTTAAGGCACAAGTAAAATTAATTGAACCCTGATATAATTTATTATTGACACGAATTTTATTCAGGTTATCGTGCATTCAGTAAGCTATGTTGGGATGCAGTAAATAGGTTCCTGAAAACAATATTGACTTCTTCTTCTATCTGTGCTGCTTGGATCCCCAACAGTGGAACTATTTCGGCTACATGCATACGTATACTTTTCGCAATACGTCTAGATTCCTCGGTAATTTCAGTTAAATATGGATCAGCAGAACTAATTTCAGCTTTTTGTACTAATTCCCATAATTTCTTAGAATTGATATCCACGAATAGGTTAAACTCATTTAATTCTTGTTGTAACTGGTCAATTGTTTTAAACCTAATTTTACTATACTGCATAGACCAGTACGCATCTTTTGATTTTTCAAAAAATTGCTTTTCCGCCAAATCTAAGAATCTTCTATACATACCTAAATAATTGACAAGTAAAGTTAATTCTGCAAAAGGCAAAAATGGAATTCGGTATAATGGACTATCAAATTTCCGTAGATGAGGTGATAGTACAAAAGCTTGTTCTTCCTTTACTACAGCATTTTCTAATGAAAAACTATGGCTAGCTGTGCACTCTAAGCCAAAGGTATTCCAATCGTAATGAATAAGTACTTGTTCTCGGGGAACAAAAAAGGACAAAACAATAGGATTACCCTCCTCATCCACACGCGCTTTATCACCATCAAATATTGGCGCATTTAATGTGAAATGTGTCAGGTGAGGGGCGCCTGTTGCAAATGACCATTTGCCCGATATTATATAATGCTCTCCAGTCCATATTGCTTTTCCATTAGCTCGACCAGAGCCCCCAAAGCAAACTTTTGGATTACTAAATAATGTTTTGGCCATTTGAGGATCTATAAAACCCACAAACATATTAGCACCCGAACAGAGGGTTACTGTCCACGCTAATCCTCCATCATGATAGGCTAATTCTTCAAGAAGCTTTAGACCTTGGTCAAAGGGTAGGTCTAGACCATTATATATTTTAGGAACCCAGATATTAAACCATTTCTTAGTATATATTAAATCCAATTGATCACTGACCAGTGTTTTAGCCTGTATACTATCTTGTTGTTTATCACGTATCAGTTGAATGTTTTCGTCATCTAAAAGCATACTTATATAGTTTGAATATTTTTTTGGTTGTCAAGAATTCGCTTCCATTTTATAAAGCCCAGTATAGCCATTATAAATAAGAAGATTGTCAAAGCAGCAAAGAGGTATAGATCCTTATGTATTTGTAGAGGAATAGCAAAGAGATTACTGATGTTGAGCAGTATCCAGTTTTCGATTTTTCTTTTAGCTAATAGCCACATCCCAGCCCAGGCAGTGGAGCTCACCCAAGCATCCCAAACAGGGACATCAGAGTCAGTTATACGCGATAAAATGAGATACAAGAGTACAAAACCTAATAAGCTAATAGCTGCAGTTATCTGCCATTCTTTTTTAGTACAGTAAGAAATAGGTTGTTCATGATTGTGTATATGCTTATTCCAATACCACCAGCCATATATACTCATGACGAGATAGTACATACTTAATGCAATTTCTGCATATAGTTTTGCTCCGAATAGAACATACATTCCACTCAATATTCCCATAATACCGAATAGGTAGTTGGATGATTTATTATTTTTTGATAAGACAACTTGAATAATTCCACACACAACAGAGAACCTCTCTAACCATGAGGTTTGTTGAAATGCAGATATTATATTATCGATTATTTCCATTTAAGTGTATTTGAAGATTAATTACACTTATGAAAATGCTATTGAGATAAGTACTATATTTTCCTACGCCAGCATTACCTGGATCAGGTTCACTTCGAAATAGATTCGAAATTGGGTGTAATCTCAGCCTAATATGTTGGCTTATCTATGATAAGCCGACATATTATAGCACCCCATAAGGTTATTTTAGGTATTTTAATTCAATTTTAACAAACGTTGTGAGTTTTCACGTACTTTCTCACACAACTCCACATCGTCATTTAATTTTTTACCCCATGACGGTATCATTTCTCGGAGTTTGGCTTTATATTCAGGAGAAGCAGCTCTTTCTGGGAAGCATTTTTTCAAAAGTTTTATCATAATAGCTACAGAGGTAGATGCTCCTGGAGAAGCCCCTAATAATGCAGCAATAGAACCATCTGCACTAGACACCACTTCAGTACCAAATTCTAATACGCCACCATGTTTAGGGTCTTTTTTGATAACTTGCACCCGCTGACCTGCAACCTCAATTTTCCAATCTTCCATTTTGGCAGTAGGCATGAATTGCTTCAAAGACTCTAATTTGTCTTTTGGTTTTTTCATGACTTCTGTTATCAAATATTTAGTTAAATCTAAATTATCTAAACCAGCAGACAACATAGGTTTGATGTTCGAAAGTTTTATAGAAGCTGGTAAGTCAAAGTACGATCCTTTTTTCAAAAACTTAGTCGAAAATCCAGCATATGGACCAAATAACAACGCACGCTTTCCGTCAATTACACGCGTATCCAAATGAGGAACAGACATAGGAGGAGCGCCCACAGATGCCTTTCCATACACCTTCGCATCATGCTGCTTGATGATTTCTTCATTTGTACAACGTAACCATTGCCCACCAACTGGGAATCCACCATATCCTTTAGCTTCAGGGATACCTGATTTCTCTAGGAGTAATAAAGAGTGGCCACCAGCGCCGATAAACACAAATTTAGCTTTGATGTCACGTTTCTCACCTGTTTTCAGATCTTTAACTTCCACTTCCCAACGACCGTCATCTTCACGTTCGATATCCTTTACTTCTTGGTTTAACGAAAGCTTAATATTATCCTTTTGACTCAAATGGTTGATTAAGTCACGTGTTAACTCACCAAAATTAACATCCGTACCAATCTCCATTTTCGTAGCAGCAATAGGTTCGTTAGTATCTCTTCCTTTCATCATCAAAGGCACCCATTCTTTCAGCAAATCTACATCTTCGGTATATTCCATACCTTTGAAGAGTGTCTCTTTGGTTAAAGCCTCGAAACGAGTTTTTAAGAATTGAACATCTTTCTCACCAAAAACCGCACTCATGTGTGGGACTTTACGGATAAAATGTTCTGGATTTTTTATTATACCTTTTTCGACAAGGTACGCCCAAAATTGTTTTGAAATTTCAAATTGTTCAGCGATGTTGATTGCTTTTTCAATTTTTACCGAACCATCTGCTTGCTGAGGAGTGTAATTTAGCTCACATAGTGCTGAGTGACCAGTACCTGCATTATTCCATGCATCCGAACTCTCTGCTGCAACTACATCCAATCGCTCCAAAATTTCAATATTGATATCAGGATTTAACTCGTTGATCAATGTTCCTAGAGTAGCACTCATGATGCCACCTCCAATTAGGACCACATCTACTTCAGAATTTTGCTTTTTTTTGCCCATGACTTCTTAAAAAATTGATACAAAGGTAATATTCAAATCTCTTTATAACGAATGATTTCTGTCAAATTACTTCCATTATAATTAGATTTTATCCACAATTACACGATATTCTTGCCATTTTGAAAAAGACTGTCATAAATTAATAAATTAGTAGTATTTCAAAATTTGTTTATTTTTGCCGTATCAATGAAAACTCGACATCTTTGAATCTGCAATAAGCAGCATAAATGGAAGAGGCTAGGGGACCCGTATATTTTATTCAGGGAAGAATAGTAGCTTTGTGATTAATTGGTAAAGAATATAAAATTGTATACATATGAAATTATTAGAGGGAAAAACGGCTTTAGTTACTGGGGCTTCTAAAGGAATTGGACGCAAAATAGCTGAAGTATTTGCTCAACACGGTGCTAATGTAGCATTCACTTACTTATCATCCGTAGAAAAAGGTCAAGCTTTGGAGCAAGAGTTACAGTCATTTGGTACTAAAGTAAAAGGTTATCGCTCAGATGCTTCACAATTTGCTGAAGCAGAACAATTGATTAATGATATTGTGTCGGATTTCGGAACAATCGATATTGTTGTTAACAATGCTGGTATTACGAAGGATGGTTTATTGATGCGTATGACAGAAGAGAACTGGGATGACGTAATTAATGTGAACTTAAAATCTATTTTTAACGTTACTAAGGCAGCTTCAAAAGTGATGATGAAAAACCGCAAAGGCTCATTCATCAATATGTCATCCGTAGTAGGTGTACAAGGTAATGCAGGTCAAGCAAACTATGCCGCTTCCAAAGCTGGTATTATTGGTTTTACTAAATCTGTAGCCAAAGAATTAGGATCGCGTAATATTCGTGCGAATGTCATTGCTCCAGGTTTTATCAAAACGGAGATGACAGATGTTTTAGATGAGAAAGTAGTAGCAGGCTGGGAAGCTGGTATCCCACTAAAGCGTGGTGGCCAGCCGGAAGATGTAGCAAATGCATGTTTGTTTTTAGCTTCAGATTTATCTTCTTATATCACAGGTCAAGTATTGCCAGTGGATGGCGGTATGCTTTAAGATATAATTTGTATCATAAAAAAGGCCTTGAATAAATTCAAGGCCTTTTTTATGATTAAAGTAACGTGCGACGTAACTCTTCATTAGATTTTGAAGACAAGTACGCTAGAGGTATATCCAGTACCGTACGAGCTCCCGTTTGTCCTTCTTTAGCTAATCTACCTACAGCTCTACCATAAGCTACTAGTACACTTGCTGTAAATTCTGGATTACTTTCTAACGCCAATGTAAACTCTATACGTTGTTTGGATCCATTGCCAGACACTCCCGATCTAAATACAATACCGCCATGCGGCATAGTAGAATGATCGCGCGCCAATTCTTCTTCAGTAATAAAGTTCACCGTCGTATTGTAGTCCGCAAAATAGTTCGGCATCGTTTTAATTGTATTTTCGATAGCCATCAGGTCTGCCCCTTCTTCTGGAACGATATAGCATACACGATTATGTTTTTCAGCAGTGCTTAATGTTGGGTTTTCACCTGAACGTACACGTTCCAAAGCCTCTTCAATCGGAATAGTATATTGAACTCCATTTTTGACACCATCTACACGACGCACGGCATCCGAGTGACCTTGACTCAATCCTTTACCCCAAAATGTATAGTCTTCTCCCTCAGGCAATACACTTTGACCAATTAATCGCGCCATGGAGAATAATCCTGGATCCCATCCAGTAGAGATTAATGATACCGTTTTATGTTCCTTAGCGCAAGCATCTACTTTGTCAAAATAAGCTGGTATTTTGGCATGCGTATCAAAGCTATCTACCGTGTTAAACAATTTAGATACCTGAAGTACTTGTTCTGGTAAATCAGTCGATGAGCCACCACATAAGATCATTACGTCGATTCTATCCCTATACTCTTCAATGACATCCATCGGTAATACCTGAGCAGTACACTTTATCGACGAAGGAGGTCTTCTTGTGAAGACAGCGATAAGCTCCATGTCGTTATTTTGCTTAATGGCCATTTCAACCCCTTTACCAAGATTTCCATAACCAACAATTCCAATTCTTAAGATATTATTAGATACACTTTCCATGCTTACAATATACATTTATTAATGATTCATTTAGTTGAATTCATGAGTGCAAAAATATAAAATTTGTTTTTTGTATGAGCAATATACTGAAAGCAAACGTGTGCGGTATATCCATAATTTTATAAGATATTTACAAACAAAGTTTTCAGGTAACCTTAGTGGGGTTACCTGAAAACTTTGTTAATTAAGCTGTTAATAGGTTGTAGTTATATTACTTCTGCACTGAATCCTTTATTTTTCAGCAGTTGTATTATTTCCTCATTAGATATTCCATTCGACTCAATGGTTAATGTTTTTTCTGGGCTATCTGTATTTACAGTCCATTTGCTTATTCCTTCTGCTTGATCCAAATCTGTTTTTACTTTTGATACACATCCACCGCAATTTAGATTCGTTTTGAATTTTAATTCTTTATTTTCCATCTTAATATATTCTTGAGTTTAAATTATTTTTTCCACTTTAATAATAAGCTATTGCTTACAACACTCACACTACTCAATGCCATGGCTGCACCTGCTAACATAGGGTTCAATAAGAATCCAGTGATAGGATATAAGATACCAGCTGCAATTGGTATGCCAATGATATTATAAATAAATGCCCAAAACAAGTTTTGTTTAATCGTAGTAACTGTTTGTTTGGACAGTTTAATTGCTTGAGGTATTTTCATCAGATCAGAAGATATAATAGTCATTTTGGCTACATCCATGGCAATATCTGAACCTTTTCCCATCGCTATACTCACATCTGCGGTTGCTAAGGCTGTACTATCATTTATTCCATCTCCCACCATAGCTACAACTCTGCCTTCACGCTGTAGATTCTTTACGAAATCAGCCTTATCTTGCGGTAATACTTCCGCTTTAAAATGTTTTATTCCAGTTTGTTTAGCAATTGCTTGCGCAGTAGCTTCATTGTCTCCAGTCAACATATACACCTCAATACCCATCCCTTGAATCTCTTTTATGGCCTGTACGGAGGTGTCTTTTATTTTATCCGCTATCGCTAGGGCCGCAAGAGCTTCATGATCATTAGCAAACCAAATCACTGTCTTATTATCTTTAGACCATTGGTCAGCATGACTTTGTAAAGTATCGGCTATAGTGATATGATACTCAGCTAACAATCTTTTATTACCTATGTAATAGTTCACGTCATTATATTTTCCTTTAACACCCTTACCTGTTATACTCTCAAAGATTTGCAATTCTACGGGGTCAATAGTATTCAAGTGTTTAATGACAGCATCGGCTAGCGGGTGCTCCGATTGCTTCTCCAAAGTCAGTAATATAGATTGGAGCGTATCATCATTATTTAACCACTTCATTGCCGTCACTTCAGGTTTACCTTCCGTGATAGTCCCGGTTTTGTCTAGTATAATACTATCAATTTTTTTTGCTAACTCCAGGCTTTCCGCATCTTTGATTAATATACCCTGCTCGGCCCCTTTACCGACCCCCACCATGATAGCCGTCGGAGTTGCTAATCCCAGTGCACATGGACAAGCGATAACCAATACGGTAACTGCAGCCAATAGCCCTTGCACGATGTTATGATCTCCACCAAATACTGCCCATAGTATGAAAGTTAGCACTGCTATACCCATTACTACTGGTACGAAAATACTCGCTATTTTATCGACCAATTTCTGTACTGGAGCCTTGCTACCCTGTGCATCTTGAACCATTTTAATTATATGAGCTAACATCGTCTGGCTACCCACCTTGATAGCCTTATATCTGAAGCTCCCTTTTTGGTTTATAGTTCCAGCGTACACCTCATCATCTTTTGATTTTGACACAGCGATAGGCTCACCTGTCAGCATACTCTCATCCACGTACGAGCTGCCCGATGTCACTATTCCATCCACGGCCACTTTCTCTCCTGGTTTAGCTAATAATACATCATCTATAGACACATCGTCGATATCCACAATAGACTCCGTACCATCACTATTTATTTTTATAACACTTTTCGGTTGTAAGCCCATTAAATTTTTTATGGCTGTCGATGTGTTACTTTTTGCCTTTTCTTCTAGTAATCTTCCTAGCAATATAAAGGCAATGATCACCGCAGCCGCTTCAAAATACACATGCGCTTCGATTTCTTTACTAACAAAGTATTGCTCAAATATCATGTTGAATACACTGAAAATATAGGCTATCCCTGTACTTAGTGCTACTAAGGTATCCATATTGGCCGAACGATGCTTCGCTTGTTTCCACGCGTTGATAAAGAAATCTCTACCATACCATAGGACCACGGGAGTAGAGAATGCCCACATGATAAGATTGGCATAAGGAATATTCATAAAGAACATACCGATCACCACCACCGGTAGCGATAGAATCACGGCTCCTGTAGTTTTTGTTTTTAGCTGTTTTAGTTTTTTCGATTGAATATCCTCTAGAGTTTGCTGCTGTTTGCTGTCTTCTATCAGTAAGTCATAGCCCCCTGTTTGAGCAGACTTTTTCAGTAGAGCAGGATTGGTGGTGTTGGCTAAGTATGATACCGTCAGGTTTCCAGTACCGAAGTTTACAGAAGCGTCTACTACACCATTAGCAGCCTTTATAATATTTTCCACCCCACTGGCACATGATGCACAACTCATCCCCAATACCGGGTATGTGTTTTTGATAACCGGTACACCATAACCTAAGTTTTCGATAGCTTGTATTGCCTCTTGCACAACTTCAGGGTGGTCATTATCGATTGCTACACGTTTATTATTCAATTCTACATTAGCACTATTGATGCTAGGTATCTGCTTGAGTCTTTTTTCTATTATTAGTGAGCAATGCTCACTCTCTACATTCTCTAATGGTATATAGATAAGTTCTTTTTCGTTTGTCATTGCTTTTGTTTTGTATAGTATATATGTTACAATACAAAAGTGAGACATATTAAGTTTAAAAAGTTATAGAACTTTGGATAAATATTGTAATATTTAAACCTTGTCCAAAGGTTTTCTTTGTAGATCTTTCGACTGCTTAAACTGGCTAGGGGATAGGCCCGTTATTTTTTTAAATTGATTACTTAGGTAAGCTACACTCGAATAATTAAGTTTATATGCAATTTCGCTGAGCGATAATTCATTATATAGTAGTAATTCTTTAACCCTTTCTATTTTTTGAGCGATTAGGTATTTTTCTATAGTAATCCCCTCCATCTCCGAAAACAGATTAGACAAGTAGCTGTAATCTTGATTAAGATGCGTGCTTAATATTGTCGAAAGATTAGTTTTGGCGTCATCATTTTCATGGTGAACCATTTTAATGATCATGTTTTTTATTTTTTCGACCGTTTGATTCCTTTTGTCATCAATCAATTCAAACCCAAGAGGAGTTAGTGCCTTCTCAATATTTTTTACATCCTCAGCACTCAGGTCGCTCTTTATTTTTATCTCCCCTAATTTTATCTCCTCAATAGATAGATGCAGTTTTTCTATTTCATTTTTTACTACAAGTATGCATCGGTCACAGACCATATTTTTGATCAATAGGGTAGACATCTCTAAAAGTATAGATTAAGTATGAATTTAATGATTTAAAATTAAGACTTAGCAATTGAAGGAGCATCATATAGGCGTAAAAAAAAAGCCGATTCATGTGAATCGGCTTTCAGTATGTTAATCATACAAGTATTAACCATTAGACTCTTGGTTCAATGCCTGTTTGTAGATTGCTTTCTTACGTTGAATGCGGTTTGCTACAGACTTCTTCTCGTAAGCTTGACGTGAACGTAATTCACGTAACACACCAGTTTTTTCGAATTTCTTTTTAAAGCGTTTTAAAGCTCTATCTAAAGATTCACCTTCTTTTACATTTACGATAATCATAGTTTCTGTATACCTCCTTCCTTGCTGAAAATTCTTTGTGGTGCAAAAGTAGAATTATTTTTCTATTTATAAAATATATTTTTTATTTTTTTATCTTATAACAGATTCCACTCTTTCACAATCTCCTCTAGCGGATGCTCATTACTACATAACGCAGTATGTATACCCAGTTCGCTTGCCGTTTTTAGATGTTGCGGACTATCATCTATGAATAAGGTTTCTTCTGGTACGAGGTCATGTTGTTTTAGTACATATTCAAATATTTCTTTATCTGGTTTTCGCATTCCCATCAGATGCGAGTAATAGGCCGATTCAAAGAAAATGCTGTTATCTTCTATACCGTAATTATCTTGAATAGACTCCATACATCTTTTATAGTGTATTTCATTATTATTGCTGAGCAAGAATGTGCGGTATTTATTTTTTAGAGATAGGAGTATTTCATGTTTTCCCGTAGGCACACCAAGCAGTAAAGCGTTCCAAGCTTCATCAATTTCATCATCATTCAATTTATCGTTTGAAGTCAAAATCCGTATTCCATCTCTAAATTGCGCTGCCGTAATATTTCCTTTATCAAAATCATCAAATAATTTGATCTGGCCACTATGAGCAAAGATTTCCGCAGAATTGGTTATACCTAATTGATAGAAAGCTTCTTGCGATTTTGAGAAGTCAATCATAAAGATTACGTTGCCATAATCAAGAATAATATTTTTAATTTTTTGCATTTAAAATTTGGTTTTATCAATACAAATATCAATATTTGCATCGTCAAAAGGGAACAATGTTTCAAAAATGACAACCGCTCCTATAGCTCAGTTGGTTAGAGTAGAAGACTCATAATCTTTTGGTCACTGGTTCGAGCCCAGTTGGGAGCACTTAAAAAGCCTGTAAGTAACTAACTTACAGGCTTTTATTTTTTATCTGGGGGCTATTTAGGGGGCTGAGGTTGTAACAAGAATTATAGATTATTGTCTCTCTTTGTTTTCCACCACTGTCTAAGTTCTATGATTTTTGGTTCTTTAATGTTTATTAATCCCTTACCAGAATCTAATTTTTTAATTTCGGATTCAACTTGAATGTTAAGGTGTAATCGCGCTGAGTACGCTTTACATAATTTGATAATTCTTTCATAACGATTCTTT
>CANRHE010000050.1 GCA_947630335.1 uncultured Sphingobacterium sp. | reverse complement strand
GCTTCGACTAGGCTTCGATGACCACCGAACAAATCTCGAACACTTCTCGAAGCTGCCCCGAACCTGTCTGCATGCTCTCTCGAACAATCCTCGAAGAAATATCGAATAGCAAGCAAGAAATACTTATGTCACACACATCCAGTCAAAAAGTCATAATTCATCTCCAAAATCAGTGGGTTTAAGCCTATAAATCTGGTTAAAAAGGGTATCATAATCGTCATTTTCAGATCGTCAAAATTTAATATTAACTAGTTCAAAAAGCATAATTAGTAAGCATCACAACTTAAATAACAGACCTGTAAATAGACTAAAGCTCTATCCTTGAAGCATAAGTAGCTCACATACCGCAACCTCATTTCGATTGAAGCGAAGCGGAACAGAGAAACTTAAAAATCTAAATATTTTTAGTCTCCTTTACACAGCTAAGAAACACATAATCACCTGACTAACAAGCGTATATAACAGATTTAGCGAAGGCCGGAAATTAGATATATGCGCAATATCACTTGGATGGAATAGAAAAGAATAGTATTTTTAATTGCTAGAGTAAAAATAACCAAACCGATCATTTGACCTGTATCCATGGAATCGCATGCGTATAACGTCATATCCCCTTTTTGTCTTTTATGGGGAGCTATTACTCAGGATAGCAAATGACGTTCTTTATTAAGTGAAGAATAGCAATCGCGCTTTGATCCTGGATCAAGGGGATGCATTGGTGGGTAATTTGTTCATTCGTTTTCATACTTCGTTTATAAAATGGTTTATGATAACGATGGTACTCGAGAAGCAAAAGAGAGAAACTTAAAAAGGTGGCCTCAAAACTTCATAGCCAAGGAGACCAACCCTTCTATAAAATAAATTTATAGTTACAATCTGAAGTTAACGTGAGAACCACCCTATTACTTGAAGCAAAGGTATAAAACTTTTTTAAGCATAGGGCGATTTCACGGATTCCTCACTTGTGTAAATCGTCAACAAAAAGTGGACAATTAGTTTGATAATCTTAAGGAAGGTTTTGATTAAAAACATTAGATTTAATTATGGAAACTCCAAAGAAAAAGAGCACTGAAAAATTTGTGAAAGACATTCGCAAGCACACCCGTAGGATTTTCACCTCCGAGCAAAAGATTCTAATCGTCATGGAAGGTCTTCGAGCAGAGATTTCAGTAGCCGAACTCTGCCGCAAACACAATATTGCACAGTCTCAATTTTATTCCTAGAACAAAGAGTTTATGGAAGCAGGTAAAAAACGTCTTTCTGGCGATATCACCAAAGAAGCAACAAGTGATGAGGTTTTAGATTTGAATAAAGAAAATGCTCGTCTGAAAGAAATTGTAGCCGATTTGGTTCTTCGCTACGATGTTATAAAAAAGTATAGACATGCTGGATTAATCGATAAATACAGGAAATATATGCGATTATCAGCAGGTGAGAAATACGAGATCATACAAACGGTCACGCGGAGTGAAATCGGCGTAAAACGTACTTTGGCTAGTTTTGGGATTGCTCGAAGCACCTTTTACAAATGGTATCAAAATTCCCTTAAAAGTGGCTTTGATGGTTTGGAACCAAGTAAAAGAAGTTGTCTTAGGCAGTGGAATAGTATCCCCAAAGATCAAAAAGATCTGGTTGTAGAAATTGCACTAGAACATACCGAATTGTCTTCAAAAGAATTAACATACAAAACAACGGACAAACAAGGTTTATTTACCTCTTAATCAAGCGTTTGCAAGATATTAAAACAAAGATATTTAATTCTCGCTCCCAATCATTTTCTTATTTCAGCAACTGGTGAGTTCAAGAATAAAACAACATTCGTACATCAAATGTGGCAGACAGACTTCACTTATTTCAAGATTATCGGTTGGGGATGGTAATATTTAAGCACAGTTTAGACGACTTTAGTCCCTATATCATTCATTGGGAACTGTGCGACTCCATGAAAGCTGAAGATGTTAAAAGAATGGTAGATACAGCAATTGCTAAAGCAAAATTGAAGTCAAAGGCAAAGCCGAAACTATATTATCAGACAATGGTCCTTGTTACGTATCAAATGAACTAAAAAGCTATATTAAGAATGATTTGAAGATGAAACAGGTACATGGAAGACCAATGCATCCACAAACTCAAGGGAAAATTAAACGATATCATCAGACGATGAAAAACGTGGTCAAACTCAATCATTTTTACCATCCTGAGCAGCTCATCGAAGCTTTAACAGAGTTTGTAGACAACTATAATGAAAAACGATATCATAAATCACTGAAAAATTTAACACCTGCTGATGTCTATTTCGGTAGAACAGATCAAATTTTAAGAAAAAGAGAACAAATAAAAATGAATTCTATTCAGAATAGAAGGCAATTGTATAGTCAACAAAAATTACTAAATTTATGACAACAATCTCTCTTTAAGGAGATAGACCTAAGTGTCCAATTTAGTTTGATGACGTACACCACCTGAAGTCATGTAAGATGTAAGGAAAAGTATTTCAGTGACATCGTTGTCCGTTAGACTAAGTAAAGTTAAAACAAAATTGAAAGACGGAGTTTCAAAAAAATCCTCTTATATAAAAATGTACATTTCTATATAAGTAATTCTTTACATCTGTCCGCAATCTGATCAATAGCACAATTGAATAATTTCGCTCCAATACCAATATTAGTAGCACCAGCTAACTTCCATTGCAAAACACTCTCTTTAGTAGGCTCAACACCTCCTGTCACCATAAAGATTAACTTAGGAAATAAAGGAACTACTGCCTTTAAAAAATCTTTACCCAAAACGCCTCCAGGAAATATTTTCACTAAGGTTAGCCCCCCTCTCTCTGCTGCGCCAATTTCTGACACCGTCATACAACCCGGAATCCATAGAACATTAGTCTCATTAGCAATAACAGCTATATCATAACTCCAAAACGGACTAACAAGAAAGTCTGCCCCTAATTTGGAAAACACTTTAAAATCTGTAACTGTTTTAATAGTACCGATACCTAAAGTCATTTCAGGCCATAAACTGTCTCTTAAAGATAAAATTTTACGAAAATTAGAAACAGCTTGTTCTCCCCTATTCACAAATTCGAATATCCTTATTCCTCCTTCATAGCAACTATCAATTACTTTTTTACAGACCTCAAAGTCATCATCGTAAAAAACGGGTACAATAGAATGTTCTAGAAAATTTTCTTTAATTCTGTTCATAATCATGTATTATTTAAAAATCACCTGCAATAAACAATTTATCAAATCCACATTGTGTAGAAAAGTCAACAATTAACTGACTATCAAAACCTTTATAAATTGAATATATAAGTCCTGCCATAAAGGAATCACCACTTCCTATTCGATCTACTAGTTGATAGGATTCAAATGTTTCAGAAAACACATTTACTTCTCTATTGTGATATGTCCCGAAAAAACGATTATGCTTTTCGTGTTTCATAAACCTATACGTATTAGCGACGTGCATGCATAAAGGGTATTTTTCAAATATTTCAGCAGCACTTTGATTTGCTATTGCCAGCATATCATCCTTATCACTTGATTCAGTAATTATATTATTCAAAGAAGTATTTAACATCTTATTTGATGCCCAAACATTCCCCATAATAACATTCACATATTGTATGAAATTTGGCATAACTTCTAAAGGCTCTTTACCATACTGCCACAGTTTACTTCTATAATTAAGATCAACAGAAATTGGAATACCTCTTTTATGCGCTTCGGTAACAGCTTCTTCACATACTTCTGCTAAATCTTGTGATAACGAGATTGTTAATGCTGAAAAATGAAACCAGCACACATCTTCAAACACAAGATCCCAATTTATTTCCTGTGTCCTAAGCTGTGAAAAACTAGAATAAGACCTATCGTATACTACATCTCCGTTACTAAGCCCATTATTTGAAAGTAAAAAATACATTCCTAAATTTCCATTTTTATACATTAACTTTGATGTATCTACACATTCATCTTTTAATAGATTAATAATTCTTTCAGAAATTAAATTATTTGGAAGTGCACTTAAAATCGAAGCATTAAGACCTAATTTTGCAAGTTTTACCGCTACATTTAATTCAGACCCTCCAGGATAAATATTAACTAAATTTTCTTTCTTACTCATGAATACACCTGAATTCGCTTGAACTCTCATCAAAATCTCTCCAAAGCATAATATTTTATTTGATAACATGATTTACATTTTTTAATTAGTTATATAAATAATGTATGCTGCTTTTATAACAAACAGCATATTTAATAAATCGTTCATTTCTTAATTTTTCTACCTATTTTTAACGTTGACACAATCGAAAAACATGAAAAAGAACTTTGGTATTAAAGATTTAGCAAAGATGTTAGGCATTTCAGTTTCGACAGTATCAAGAGCACTAAGAGATGCGTATGATGTAAACCCCGAAACAAGAAAGCGTGTATTAGAGCTTAGTGAAAAACTAAACTTCAAATTAAACAAAAATGCTTCAGCACTCGCCTCTGGCAACACCAAAAATATCGGTGTCGTCATTCCATTTATTACCAATTACTATTTTTCCACAGTGATATCTGGAATACAAGAAGAAGCTTACAATCAAGGATACAACATCATACTATATGTAACGAATGATGATGTAAATCGTGAAAAAAAACTATTGGAGAACATCGCTACTAGCAGTGTTGATGGTCTTCTAATATCAATTTCATCGAATTCAGATACAACGGAGCATTTCAATCAAATTATTAAAGCTGGACTTCCAATTGTATTTTTTGACCGCATCCCCAAAGATATAGAAGCATCAAAAGTATTGCAAAGTGACTTTGATGGAGCATATCAAGCTACTACGTATTTAATCGAAAACGGATATAATAAAATAGCTCATATTGCCGGACCACAAGACCTTAGATTCACACAAGAGAGACTTAGAGGGTATCGCCAAGCATTAGCAGAGGCTAAACTTCCTTATCAAAATGAGTATGTTATTTTCTCTGATTTCGGTCAAAGCCACGGCTTCCAAGACACAGAAGTACTACTATCACTACCAGAACCTCCAAATGCTATTTTTGCAATTAATGACCGAAAAGCAGTCGGAGCAATTCAAGCGCTTCATAAAAACAAGATAGGTGTAGGAGTAGATTTCGGAGTTATCGGTTTTACCAACGATCCGATATCTACTGTAATAGAACCTAACCTAACTACTATTGAAGAACCAGCTTTTGAAATTGGCTGCCGCAGTTGTGAGCTCTTGATACGTCATATCAAAAATAAAAACTTCGAACCTCGTGAAATATTGCTTCCTTGCAAACTTATTGAACGGAAATCTGTCAAAAAACAACCTTAAGTACAGTAGATTGTTTTGCCTTTTACAATTGTTCTTTTTACTTGTATATCATCATCAAAAATTATCAAATCAGCCTGTTTGCCCCTTTCTATTGAACCAGTTTTATGAAAAATATTCATGATACGAGCAGGATTTATACTCATCATCTCAATAGCATCTTCCAAAGATTGTCCAGCCATATGAATCATAGTCCTCACCAATTGATCAGCTGTAGCTATACTTCCTGCAAAAGACGATCTATCAGGAAGTTTAGCTACACCATCTTCAATGATGACGTCTGTACCATTTTTATATCCTCCTAACACACTTTGCTGCACTGAGGTACCAGCAGCACGCATAGCATCTGTAATCAATGCTATCTGACCTTTGCGTTTGTTCTTACAAATAAGCTTTAAAAATGGCTCAGGGAGATGTATTCCATCTGCTATAATCTCTACATCAATCTCATCTAGTAAAAGACATGACTCAATAGCACCTGCATAACGAAAAGCATTTTTACGCATCATCCCTGACATCCCCGAATACAAATGAGTTGCTAAACGATAGCCACGTGGTATACCTCGAACAATATCAGTATAGACTGCATCTGTATGTCCCAGTGCTAATACGATACCTTCATTACATACAGCATCAGCAAATTCTAATGCTCCAGGAAGCTCAGGCGCCGCACTCCAACGCGCTATCAAATGCTTATAATCCCTTAAGATAACAGCATATTCATTGGGGTCAGGGTTTCGAATAAACCGGGGGTCTTGAGCCCCTCTCTGTCCCATAGCAAAATAAGGTCCTTCGAGGTGTAGTCCATAAAAACATGCTCCACCGTCATTTAAAGCCAAAGATTGTTCGTACACCTGGAACGTCTGCCATAATAATTCCTGTTCACTCGTCAATGTAGTAGGAAACATTCCAGTTGTTCCAAAACGAGCATGTGTAGTTGCAATAGTCAAATACGCATCTACAGAATTGTCCATGAAGTCAGCTCCACCACCACCGTGAACATGAATATCAATAAAACCTGGCGATAAGTACAAACCATGCGCATCTATAACAGTTGCATTAGGCCTAACTCCCTGTTTCAATTCTCCGCGACCAATCTGGGTAATAACACCGTTTTCAAACGATACCCATCCTTTACTTATAATACCTGTAGGTGTAATCACTCGGGCATTGCTGATTATTTGCTCCATCGTCTACTTTTTAGAATGCCAGAAATTTATTTTATAACCATAAAAGGCGTAAAATACAATGTATAAAAAACATGGCACTAATACCCAATATGCACGTTGCTCATTTGTAGCATCAGCTATTGCACCATAAATCATAGGCAGTATCGCATTACCACAAAGCCCCATAATAAGTAATGCAGAACCTTGCTTAGCATATTTACCTAAGCCATTTAATGCTAATGGCCATATACCGGCCCAAATTAATGCATTCGGGAAACCTATAAATACCAAAAACCAAATGGATAGGTTAACAGAATTACCTAACCATTCTACCTGATAATTCAGCACACATACCATAATGGATAAGAATAAGCCAAGTAGACTACAGATCTGTAACATACGTCTTTGACTCACTACTCGAGGGATTAAAATAATACCGATTAAATATCCAACTATGGTAGCCGCAAGTGTATATGAAGGAAATGTCTTGGCATCCAATAATGTAACCCCCATAGAATCTGCATAACTTATCACGGTGTCAATAGCTATTACTTGGGTACCAACATGTAGAAAAATAGCTATCGCACCCAAAACAAGGTAAGGAAATTGTAATAAACTAGTACGCTCTACTTGATTTCCTTCATTAACAGGATTATCAATCTCTGGCAAGGGAGAAAAACGAACTAGTAATCCAATAGTAAATAACACTACACCTACAACAGAATACGGTACTACAACGCGCAAAACCAACTCATCTAAAACTTGTGTTCGTGCAGCATCATCCAATAAAGGGATAAGTTTAAATAACTCATTATCGGTAGGTCGTAAAATTGCCCACGAGAATACTAAAGGAGCTAAAATTCCAGCTCCTTTATTACAAATACCCATTATACTAATTCGTTGAGCAGCACGTTCTTTGTCTCCGATCAAGGTAATGTAAAGGTTGGCTACAGTCTGTAAGACAGCCAAACCCGTACCTAAAGTAAAAAGACCGAGCAAAAAAATATAATATGTCCGTCCATATGCCGCAGGCACAAATAAAAATGCACCTAAAGACATGATCCAAAAACCAACTAAAATCCCCTTTTTATAACCAACCCGTTTCAACAAATAAGATGAAGGCATGGACATGACTAAATAAGATATATAGAAAGCGAAGGCTACTAAATATGATTGAAAGTTAGTCAATTCGCAAGCGATCTTGAAGTAAGGAATTAAAATGGCATTCACCCAAGAGACAAAGCCAAAGACAAAAAACATCATCCCAATAATCCCAATCGAAATGTACGTGCTTTTCTTATCTAATGTTTGATTAGTCATAAAAGATCAATATAATTAAGTTAATAATGAAGCTGAACCTTTATCAAGATATACAATACAAGCATTGTGTTCTTGCAAAATACTCGAAGGATGTAAGTTGGATACAGGTTGACTAAGACACAATTTAACTGCCATCGCTTTTCTCTCATCCGGGACAGCACAGATAATTTTACTTGATTTCATAATTTGTCTTATAGACATAGATATAGCTTGTAGTGGCACATCATCTATAGTGGCAAACCAACCTTCGCCCATTTGCTGTTGCCTACATTGTTGATCTAAGTTAACGATATGATAAGGATCCTCGATGTTAAAATCTGCGGGTGGATCATTAAAAGCTAAATGTCCATTTTCACCAATACCTACAAAAGCTACATCTATTGGATGATTTGTAATTATCTGACCTATTCTACGGCACTCAATAATTGGGTCCGATTCACCATTAATTAATGTGGCATCTAATAAAGGTCCCACCTTATTAATAAACCTTTCTGTTAAATATTTTCTAAAACTAGCTTTATGTTCTATTGGCAAACCGATATATTCGTCTAGATGAAACATACGAACTTTGGACCAATCAATCTCCCTATCATTTATTAACTCTTCTATTGTTTCAAATTGGCTCTGTCCAGTAGCTAAAATAATATTGGCATGTCCTTTTTTTGCTATGGCTTCTTTAATCCATAAAGCACCTTGTAGACCAGCCTGTCTACCTAACTCCTCTCTTGACTCAAATCTTTCAATTTTCATTTTTTCATTTTTTATAGTACGTATTATTCTATTCAAGCTACTTGAGTAACATGTTCTGTATTATATTTTCTAATAAAAGCTAATCCGCTAAACTGATATTGCGTTTGTAGTACCGCCCGATTCTAGATTGATTTCATGCACAGTATTGGTCTTCCATCGCCCCATAGTAAAATCAGGAATAACTATAGGTTTTGAACCATTCGCTACAGACCATTCGCTAAGAGGGCCGATAACACTCCATGTAGCTGCATCATAAACATCCATATCAACCGGCAATCCATTTCTCAAACAATCAATAAGTCGCCAATCCATCATAAAATCCATCCCTCCATGACCTCCGATATTTTTAGCAATAGCACCAATATGTTTGATAATTTGAGGTTCATAAGTTTCTTTTAATTTATTGAACTCTACTTCATTTAAAAAATCATCATGACCAACAGAAATTTTTCCTGGTAATGGATACTTTTGAGCAAAGGCTTTAGTACCACTTACCATATGTATTCTAGAATAAGGTCTCGGGGTACTGACATCATGCTGTAAAGAAATGGTTGCACCACTATTTGTCATAATATTTGAAAGATTTATATTACCGCGAAAGGGCTTATCTATATACTCTTCAAATCGTTTGTCTTCAGCTGCCATTTCTTTTGCTTTGGCATTCAAACTAAAGTCAGCAGAAGACATCGAAGAAAGATAGTCCAACTTATTACCTCGATTGATGTTCAATATCTGACATACAGGACCAATGCCATGTGTAGGGTAAAGATTACCATTTCGACTAGCGTTTTCTTTTAATCGCCAAAAGTCATAACGCTTTCCCTCATCGAAAAAGCTATTCAAGATATCATGTATATATGCACCTTCACAGTGAACGATATCTCCAAAAAAACCTTGTCGTGCTAGATTTAATGTTAGTAATTCAAAAAAATCATAACAACAGTTCTCTAGAATTACACAATGCTTTTTGGTACTTTCGGATGTAATCACCAATTTCCAGCAATCCTCAACTGTAGTTGCCGCAGGTATTTCTAGTGCAACATGCTTACCATGTTCCATAGCATAAATAGCCATCTCTGCATGTGTACTCCAGTCGGTAGCAATGTATATTAAATCTATATCTTCGCGGTCACACATCTCTTTCCAAGCGCTATTGCCATTAGTATACAGCTTTGCTTCATGGCCACCTGATTTGATACGCTCTTTGGCAGCCACAGCTTTCTCTAATCTTACGTCACAAATTCCTTGAATACGCACGCCCTCTATCTGACTCATTCGTTCAACAGCCGCAGATCCACGATTACCAACACCTATAAAACCTATTCTTACGGTTTCTAAGGCTGGTGCACGATATCCAGACATATTAAAAATAGGCTTATACTGTTGCTCAGCTTCTTTTAAGATACTATTTAAATTCCCTTCATCCTTGGATGTAGTACACGAACCAAAAGAATTGGACGCTAGACCTAACCCCACTAATCCTGATAATTTCAAAAAAGATCTTCTATTTGAATTCATAACTAAATATTTAAAATGGATAGTATTATTTAATGATGTAATATTTCTTGTAATTTCCTTATTTCTGATGCAATAGTTACCCTCTCTTCAATTTGTATCCTATCTCCGGATAAATCTATCATAGTATTTACCTTTAACTTTTCGGGTGCTAAGGCCAACAATAGTTGTAAATCTCCCCAGCGAATGATACCTTTTGTATGTATACTCATATTAATAGCTTCACTGGTGCTTTCCATGGGTTTATTCTTATCAATTGGAACATAACTATAAGGTAAATCAGTAAGATTGTAGCTGATTGTCGACTCATATAAAACACTATGCATTAAAGCAGCAATAGCAGTCTCTCGGTCAGCGACTATTTCTAGAGAGTAGCTAGGAAACTCTTGATTTAAACATTCAATAACAGTCTCTATCTCGGATATCCAGACAGAAAGTATCGATTCTCCTAGCCAGTGAGCAGATCGTGATAATGTATGAAAACGTGGTAGTTGTCCATCTATTTTATCTGCCTGTAAGGAGCTACGTTCTCCTAAGCCAAACAAATCGACCATGACAAGGCTTTCTCCTCGCCCAAAGCTAATATCTATCTGTTTACTGAAAAACTCTTTATTTCCTTTAGATGAAAAATATACTTTTAAGACTCTATTACTTGGTGGTCCCTTCTTCATAATTACTGGAATAAGTTTACCTTGATCCGTAGTAATTATTATTCTTTCATAATTATTTTCAATAGGTAAATAATGGACCGATTCAACTTTGTCAGGCTTTACATTAATAATTTCGATTAATTCATCTACTTTTTGTTTCCGAGGAATAGAGTTACTGGATAGCATTTCATCTTTTATCACTTGCGCTTGCTTCTTGACATATTCAACAATAGTTGTCACACTATCCTTTATAGCTTTGTTTTTCAACACTTGTAAAGCCGAAACTTTAACCTTGGTAAATCGCTTGTCGACTTCCGATCTTTTTTTATGAAAATGCTTATCGAACCACTCCAGCATACTGATTCGCATATCCTCTGTATAATCATGTTTTTCATCAAAAACATCGTAACAAAAGTTGTCACTATGGTCTTCATAAGCGACTTTAGCTGCTTGGAAGGTTTTAAGCATTTCATTAACACTAAAAGCGGCGTTTCCATCTCTAATCGCAGATAGTATTTTTATAGGTTTGGGAGCAATACTAAAAATCAAATCTTTAGTTTCAAAATACTTCAAACCACTGGGTAACAACTCACATACGCAGTTACTATTCAAGATATAGGAACCAAACGTACCTATACTAACTACGGGAACAGCGGCTTTAACCCTATCATCTAAAATTGAAATCCAAAAAGTTTGGTTACCACCGCCGCTAGCTCCTGTTGCACCAATTCGACTTGAATCTACATAAGGCAAAGACTGCAATACGTCAATTGCTCTTATATTATCTGCTACCTGCATCCCCATAAGAGGAATTCCCAAGTCTAGCAAAGAGGCTCCTAAACTGCCTCCATGGTATTCATGAGTATGATTAGTACCACGTTCGCCTGCACCCCAAGCATCTATATTCAAACATACATAACCATTACGAGCAAGTAATTGAGCTGTCTTTTGTACAATTTCTCCAGACTTTCCATTAGGCCAATGACCATGACTATTCAAAACTGCTGGGAAAGGTCCTTCTCCATGCGGGACATACAAATGTGCAGGAACATATACACCTTTCTGGGTCTGAAATAAAATACTATACAATAGAAAAGCATCAAACTCCATCCTGTCAACATACTGAACATCAATATCATCCAAAATCAAATCACCTAAATTAAGTAACTCCATAACTTGGCTTTGAGCAGAAGTATACAATTCTGCCTTATTGCTTTGTATATTATTAAGCTTATCATAAAAATAAAGGGCAGTTCGATCTAATGATTTAGGTATATTTAAAACATTTGGAATAGAATCGATAACTTGAGCATTAACTCTCTTAGCTTCTATAAAACTTATCATAACAAGTAATATGAGTATAGTATTTAATCTACATCCCACCATAAACGTGTAGCAGCATTGTCAGGCCCTCCTAATAATGTCCGTCCTTTATTTAACTCTACTAGATTACTTGTCTCTTCTGTCAACGGATAAGGTAAGCGTTTAATAAAAGTACCAACTGGAAGATTTGCGTTTTCTGATGATATTAAATTATACATCTTTGGAAACCCTGATCTTCTAAAGTCAGCCCACGCTTCCATACCATCGGGATAAATTGCTAGCCATTTTTGGGTTCCAATCTGTTCTCTTTGTACCTGAGGGTCGGAGTCCCATTTAATAGGCGTATTCGCTACCGCTGGCGAATTATGAAAATCACCAGGTGCAATAGGCCGTTGAGCAGATGCTAAATAATTTTGAATTATTAACGGATCATCTACTCCCCATTGCTCTAAGCTTAAAGTTAACCCTTGCTCATAAAGTGCTTGCGCACTTCCACCCATATTCCACCCATTTATAGCACCTTCAGCACGTAAGAAATATGACTCTGCAGCTGCCATAATATGGAAACGTTGTTCAAACTTACCGTTGAGGACTAAATCTCTTGTTGCTAATGAACCACTATATTCTACCCAATACTTACCAATATTTGAATTTGCATTTGCTTGATTACGTACAATACTTAAATCAGCTGCTGTTGATCCATTACGTAAACTGTTATATTGGCCATTCATCACACTGGGCTGAAAAAATCGACTCAATCTAGGGTCTTCATATCCCTTAAGATAAGATGCTATTGTCGAACTCATTGCAAATTCATTCCAAGCAGCTACCTGCGAAAGGCCGTTTGTATCATTACCTCTCAATGATTTGGCTAAAGTAGCATTTTGGGTATTTGATAGCATAACACCCGACATAACAGCTGCTTCAGCTTCCGTTTTAGCACGCTGCGGATCTACTTTAGATATTCTCAAAGCTAAACGTAGTCGTAATGAATTAGCAAAAGCTATCCAATTAGAGATATTACCGTTGTACATGAGTTCATACCCTTCATAAACTTTAGTTCCAGATGGTAGAGCTTTTAAATTATCGACCGCAACCCTTAACCGTTTAAAAAAGTCATCGTAAATCTTATCCAATGCATCATAAGGAATAACATCGCTAGCTTCTGCCGCTCCAAAATAAGGAATAGGTCCAAATTGATCAGCAAGTCGATGAAACGCGTATACCCATTGAATATTAGCTAATGCAGCCTCTCCAGAATTTGACTCAACATTGTCCAGTATTGACTTAAGCTGAGGAGCGGTATCGACATATATAACGGTCCAAAATCTACGTTGCCAGTCTGGTGTCAACGCATAGCGATCTGTTCGAAATGATGTGGTTGTTAATGCAAAATATTGAGCAAACAAATCAGGTCCTAAATTTTGAACTGTCTGATAAAATGAACGGTTTATTGCTGATGATGATTGAGCCTTAGCAAACATAAAAGGACGTTCACGTGCCCCTACATCAGTAAGATTATTGGGGTCTGTATTAATTTTTTCAAAATCTTTTGTGCATGAAACTAATACTAAACTAATAATCGCACTATATATAATTGATCTTTTCATATTTTTAGGATTAAAATGTAACCTTAAGATTTATACCATAAGTTCGTACGGCTGGTAGTAACCCTACCTCTACACCTTGATAATTACCGGCTCCTAAAGCTCCTTCTGGATCAATAGGATTTTTGGTTTTTCCTATTCCTGGTATGTCAAGAGTGGATTTTCCACGATAAAAAAAGAATAGATTTCTGGCCGATAAAGATAACTGAGCTCCTTCAATACCTTTGATATTAGTTACATCAAACTTATAAGCTAGTGATATTTCGCGTAAACGAACATTTGTCATATCATAGGTGAAAAATTCGCCCCAAGCATCACGTCCATTTTGACCTACTTTGGTCCAAAATTGCTGTGCTGTAATCTCTGTTGTATTAATTGATCCATCTTGTTTGATAGCATCTAAAATAAGACCACCCTCTCTAAACTTTTCTGTGAATCCTGCTACGCCAAAAGCAGCTTGATAAGCGGATGTTCCAGATACAATTTCACCTCCAAAACGGCCGTCAATAAGAGTATTCAATGTAAACTGCTTATAACTTATACTATTCGCCCAGCCTATTAATGCATTGGGATTAAAATTACCTAACTTTTGATTTGCTTCTACAATCGGTAATCCAGTAGCATCAACAAGATACTTACCTGTTTCCTCATCTTTCTTCCATTTATGCCCATATAGATCTCCATACATTCCCCCCTCATTCACAACTACAGTTGCATATTTTGTGTTGTCAGATACATTTGCTCTTTTCGTTTTTTCGTGCAGTTCAACAATTTTATTAGTATTTGCTGCAAAATTGACACTTGTATTCCACTTGAAATGCTCCTTACGGACAGGAACTGCTACCAATTGCAATTCAAAGCCACTATTTTGAATATTACCTGCATTAATATATTCTCTACTAAATCCACTTGCCATAGGAAGACCTAAGAAAAGTAGCTGATTAATAGTATTGCTCTTATAGTAAGTAGCGTCAAATGATAATCTATCATTAAAAAACTTCATATCTAACCCAAGCTCAAAGGCCTTCGTTTGTTCAGGTTTTAAATCCGGTATCGCCTTTGTAGCATTTCGAAAAACAAAACCTTTACCTGCTCCCAATCCAAATTGATATAGTTGGGTTAATAAGTAAGGAGCTGGATCATTACCTACTTGGGTATAAGAACTTCTTAATTTGGCAAAATTCACCCATTGAGGCAGAGACAACCATTCATTGAAGATTAAAGAGAGACCAGCAGATGGATAAAAGTAACTATGAGGTTTTTGTAAGGTTGAAGACCAATCATTACGAGCTGTTAAGTCTAAGAATATATTAT
>CANRHE010000049.1 GCA_947630335.1 uncultured Sphingobacterium sp. | reverse complement strand
TAAGTTTTGCATATTTTGTTTGAAATTTTTGTGAAAATATGTAATAATCTTGATAAACATAATATTGTATTTCTTATTTTAATTAATTTGTAACTTCATTCAGTAATAAATTAAGTGTATATATAACTATGACTTGGTCAAGAAGACAATTTATAAAAGTTGGTGGTATAGCTTTGGGGACAATGCCTTTTGTTTCCTTAGCACAAACGTTCGGGGTAAGTGATGTCATTAAAGTTGGTTTAGTAGGGTGCGGCGGAAGAGGAACAGGAGCTGTCGTACAAGCATTGGCGGCAGATCCACAGGTTAGAGTTACAGCATTGGCTGATATCTTTCCTGATAAATTAGAACAAACACTTCAAATTTTGAATAAAAGAGATAGCTCTCGGGTAGATGTTCCCAAGGAAAGACAGTTTTTAGGGTTTGATAGCTATAAAAAACTTATTGATTCGGATGTGGATCTAGTTCTATTATGTAGCCCTCCGAATTTTAGACCTGACCATTTAGAGTATGCTGTTAATGCTAATAAGCATATATTCTGTGAGAAACCAGTAGCTGTTGATATTCCAGGGTTGAAACGTATAATGGAAAGTGTGAAACTTTCCAAAGAGCGTAATCTAAATCTGGTATCAGGCTTCTGCTTTCGCTACTCTTTTCCTAATCGTGAAGTAATGCGCCGAGTGCAGCAAGGTGCTATTGGAGATATTAAGTCGATCACTACATTTCGCTATGGAGGCGAATTAACTCTTCAAGAGCCTCAACCTTCTTGGTCCGCATTGGATTTTGAATTGAGGAATTGGTATAACTATCAAAGATATGCTGGAGATCTTATTATCGAACAGTCTATTCATAGCGTAGATTATATGAATTGGTTAATGAATAATAAATTACCACTTTCAGTCTCCGCAACTGGAGGTAGACAGTCTAAGCCTGCAGATGCAATCGGTAATACCTATGATCATTTTGCTGTAGAATACGATTATGGACAAGGGGTAAAAGGTATGCATTTTGCAAGACAGCAGAATGGTACGGATTCCAGAAACTCGGTCGAAGCATTAGGAAGTAAAGGTAATTTGGAGGTAAATATTATGAGTAATTATACCATTCATGGCGAAACACCATATAAATATGATGGTAAAATCAATAATATGTACCAAACGCAACATGATGAGTTGATGAAAGCTATCCGATCCAATCAAGCATTGAATGATGGCGATAGTATGGTTAATTCTACTTTATTAGCGATATGGGGTAAAGTCGCAGCATATACAGGAAAGCGTTTGACATACGATCAAATCATGAGCTCAACGGAGATATTGGGACCTAATTCTGATGCATATATAACAGGTATAGAGCCGGATCATGCCACTGTTGCGAAACCTGGTTTGACTAAATTTACTTAAAATATAAAATAAATGAAACCAATTCGTATTCTAGTAGTAGGTTGTGGAAATATGGGAGCTTCCCACGCAAAAGCTTATCATGATTTTGAAGAATTTGAAATTGTGGGTTTAGTGTCTCGTGGAGAGAGTAAAGTAAAGTTAAATGAGTTTTTAGGAGCAGATTATCAGCTATTTGGTAGTTTTGATGAAGCTTTGTCAAAGACGAAGCCAGATGCGGTATGTATTTCTACTTATCCAGATACCCATGAGGAGTATGCTGTTAAAGCTTTAGAAAATGGAGCACATGTTTTTATTGAAAAACCATTAGCAGATACAGTTTTAGGAGCTCAGCGGGTAGTAGACACTGCAGTACGAATGAATAAGAAACTGGTAGTGGGGTATATTTTGAGACATCATCCTTCTTGGATTCGATTTATTGAAGAAGCCCGTGAAATTGGGACCCCTTTAGTTTTTAGAATGAATTTGAATCAGCAGAGTCAAGGGTACATGTGGGATGTTCATCGCAACTTGATGAAGAGTTTAAGTCCAATTGTGGATTGTGGTGTACATTATATTGATGTAATGTGTCAAATGACAGACGCTTTACCTGTGGCAGTTTCGGCAATCGGAGCACGACTGACCGATCAAATTCCATCAACTAATTATAATTACGGCCAGTTACAACTTCGATTCGATGATGGTAGCGTAGGTTGGTATGAGGCTGGTTGGGGACCTATGATTAGCCAAACAGCATTTTTTGTGAAAGATGTAATTGGACCAAAAGGGTCAGTGTCAATAATAGCACGTGAAGCTTCTAAAGAAGGAAATTCAGATTCCGTAGAGTCTCATACTAAGACAGAATCCATTCGTGTACATCATGCAGCTTTAGATTCTGATAATGAATTTATTCACAAAGATCAATGGATTGATTTAGCAGATGAACCTGATCATCAAGAGTTGTGTAATCGGGAGCAGAGGTTTTTCTTGAATGCGATAAAACAAGATTTAGATCTTTCTAAATCCATGCAAGATGCAGTATATAGCTTGAAGATTGCCATGGCATGCGATGAGTCAGTGAAAACGGGCCAAATTATCCAGCTTTAGATAAATACTAAAATAAGAAAGTCAATGTATTTCTACATTGACTTTCTTATTTTTACTTTGCCCTAAGGGATATTTAGATATTTATGAGTTTGCAAAGAGATATTCCATTTTGGATTATCTTTGACATATTCTATAATTAATGCTGTTACTTCGTCTATTTTAGACCATTCGGGTTGTAAGTAAAGTTTACAGTTTACACCGACCATTTGAGCATGTTCTTCTGCCCATTGAAAATCACTTTTATTAAATATAATGACTTTAAGTTCACCAGCAGCTTCCAAAACATCTTTTCTAGGCCCTTTAAACTTTTTCGGCGAAAGACAAATCCAATCCCAAGAACCACTCAGGGGGTAAGCGCCTGATGTTTCTATAAAAGTTTGTATCCCTTCTTCCTTTAGTCGTTGAGTAAGATAATCTAAATTGTAAATCAAAGGTTCTCCGCCTGTGATTACTACAGTCTTAGCAGGATATTTTTTAGCATTGGATACGATAGTTTCTGCCGAAGTTAATGGATGTAGATTTGCATCCCAACTTTCTTTTACATCACACCAATGACAACCTATATCACACCCGCCAAGACGTATAAAGTATGCTGCTTTTCCTGTATGATATCCTTCTCCTTGGATCGTATAAAACTCCTCCATAAGAGGTAATAATGTGCCGTCTTCAGGTACTTGATGTGACATTTTATTTTTTTTAATAGAGTGCAAAGGTACATTTTTTCAATAAGAAATAAAGCTAGTTATCTTGGATTGTACAAATATTTGATTTTATTACTCTATTATTATATAATCCTTTACTAGTGCCACTCTTCTCTACCGAGAGATTTAGTAGCCGTTGGCTTTTCTATACCTTTACTTTTTAGTTCACTCGATGTTTTTAGGTTTGTTAATTTGGGTTGTCCAGCATCAACCCATGCCGAGTACCATAGGGAGGCAACTGTATGTATGGAGGCTCTGAATCTTCGTTCTACCATCCCGTTTAGCGCATTATGGTAGGCGGTTGCGTAACTATCTGAATAGTTTAATGTTAGTTGATTATTGCGTTCTATGTAGGACTTGATGTCTGTCTGCTTGAATTTTTTTGAAAGATTCTTCTCTATACTCAGTACCGAGTCCACTAGACTATTACTTGTCTTTACCACTTCCCAAGCTTTGTCTAAAGGTGATGGTATGTATATGGCTGGACCAATGATCAAATTATATTGAGAAGCAAACATTTCGGGAAGGCGTGTCTCCCAAAAAGCATGAATACCTATTTGATTCGTATATTGACCATTGTAATTGCTAGTCGTATGTAAGGGTACATGTGCATCAGCAACATAATGACCCAAGTCAGCGCTATAGCGAATTATTTTTTCAGAATCTCTATTTTTGAATGCTTCTACGAGAATATGGTAGCTTCTTGAAATCTGCCAGGGTATGATGCCTTGTGCAAGTAATTTACGCTCGGTATACTTTTCTTTTGCTTTACTCCAGTGGATAGGAATCGAATCAATCGTGTCTTCTATTTTGTCAATATCAATATAATGCTTTACTGGTTCTAAGGAGTCTACATAACACCTTTTATCAGCATCGACTGCTTTTTCTCTTATTAACTTGATATTTTGTTTATAATAAAGAGCAAGCTCTGACGGTAATAAGTAGATTGAGGTTTCGTTAATTTTTTTATGCGCATAGAATCCCCATGATGTTAAAACACAATACAAAAGTAAACTTAGTAGTGTGAAATATATTTTATTCATAATCAGGTTGTTTTGAATTATTAAAAATACTAAATATTATTAATTTTTAATTAATAGTATTTTGCATTCTTAAGTCTGAAAAAATCCTTATTTTCGACATGATTAAGCAAACTGGTATGAGAATATTATATGCAATTCAAGGAACGGGTAATGGGCACTTGTGTAGAGCAATGGATGTAATACCATGTTTGCAAAAGTTAGGGGAAGTTGATGTGTTGATCAGTGGTATTCAAGCGGATATTGTTTTGCCTTTTCCTATAAAATATAAGTTACATGGATTGAGTTTTATCTTTGGAAAGAGCGGAGGTGTAGATATCTGGAAAACATTTATGAGCTCCACAATTCGTAAGTTTTTGCAAGAGATGAATTCCATTCCTGTCGAAAATTATGATTTGGTTATTAATGATTTTGAACCAATAACAGCGTGGGCATGTCAAACTAAGGATGTCCCCTGTATAGGGTTGAGTCATCAAATAGGAGCAATGCACCCGAATAGTCCCAAACCCGAAGAAGGGGATATGATGGGCAAGTTTATTATGAAAAATTACGCTCCAGTATCCAGTGCTTATGGTTTTCATTTTGAAGAATACCACAAAACTGTTTTTACACCTGTCATACGTGAATCCATACGTCATCTGACACCCACTAACGCTGGTCATTATACTGTTTATTTGCCATCCTATGATGATGCTCATTTGCTCAAGCACTTGAGTAAGTTCTCTGATGTGCGATGGGATGTATTCTCCAAGCATAATTCTAAGCCTCTATCTTATAAGAATGTAAATATCAATCCTATTTGTAGTGATTCTTTCGTCAAAAGTATGGCTTCCAGTGAAGGGGTACTTTGTGGTGCTGGATTCGAAACACCCGCAGAAGCTCTTTTTCTAGGTAAAAAACTTTTAGTAGTACCTATGAAAAATCAATACGAACAGCATCTTAATGCTGCATCTTTGGAGCACTTAGGCGTCCCTGTTATTAAGAATTTAAAACGTAAGTATGAGTATGATATCGAGCTGTGGTTGAATGATCAAAAAAGAATACAAGTTAATTATCCTAATAATACGATGACCATTGTAGAAACTATAGTTAATAATCATATATGAAATTAAAATTTTTAATACCTTTCGCTATTGCAGCTGGTTTTACAGTAAACTCTGTTCAAGCGCAAGTAAAGAAAAGTGCTAAAACCATAAAGGCAAATACAAATCACGCTTCATCAGCAACCACTATCCCCAAAGTTTTTCAATTAACAAATGCACAAGATTCTCTTTCTTATGCGCTAGGAATAGATATCGCGAACTCGTTAAAGGAAAGTGGATTTGAATTGAATATAGCGGCTCTGACAGAAGCATTGAGTAAGAAGTTAAAAAATCAACCCACTCTTATTGAGGATAATAATACATCTAGTATTATTTCGTCAGCTATGATTGAAATGCGGTCTAAGTCAGGGCGTGAATTTCTAGAAAAAAATAAAGAGAGGACCGAAGTCTTAGTTACCCCAGAAGGTTTGCAGTATGAGGTTATTGAACAAGGAACAGGAGCATACCCTTTACCATCCGATGAAGTAACTGTTCAGTATAAAGGTACATTAATAGACGGTACTGTTTTTGATAGTTCATATGATCGAAATGAGCCCTTTACATTCAAATTGGATCGTGTTATTCAAGGTTGGAAGTTGGGGATACCACTTATGCGCATAGGATCTAAGTATAAGTTTTATATTCCATACAACTTAGCTTATGGCGAACGAGCAACAGGAGCAATACCTGCATTCAGTACGTTGATATTTGAAATTGAATTATTAGGCATAAAGAAGAATAGTGAAATATAATTTTCTCGGTACATCTGATTTGAAGGTCTCTGCTATCGGTTTCGGAGCTATGTCTTTAGAATTGGACAAACCTAATGAAGTAGACACTTTGTTGCGGTGTGCGTTGGATAATGGAATTAATTATATAGATACTGCTGACCTATATGATGGCGGTATGAATGAGCGTATACTTGGTCAGGTAATTCATCCATTTAGACATGATTTAATAATAGCGACCAAGGTCGGTAATAGGTTGCGAGCGGATAAGGAAGGTTGGGATTGGGATGTGTCGGCAGATTATCTTAGAGAGGCTGTAGAATTATCATTAAGGAGACTAAGAACTGATTATATTGATCTTTATCAAATACATGGCGGAACTAATCAAGATAATTTTGATGAAGTTGTCTCTACATTAGAGAGTTTTGTAGATGAGGGTAAAATCAGAGCTTACGGTATTTCTTCCATAAGACCTAATGTGTTTGTGAATTATAGTCAGCATTCGAGGATTGTATCTAATATGATGCAATATTCTATTCTTGATCGGAGACCTGAAGAGTACTTTCCAGTATTGGACGAAAATCATGTCAGTATAATTGCCCGAGGTGTCTTGGCACAGGGATTATTAGTTAATAAAAAACCAAAGCAGTATTTAGATTATAGTGAGCAAGAGGTTTCATTGCTACAAAATCAAATACAACATCTCTGTAAAATGACAGGAATAGATCCTATAGCAATCGCTTTGGCTTATGTCTTCCGTAATAAAGAGGTCGCAGCAGCAGTTATTGGTATACGCACCAAGGAACAGCTTAAGGATATTTTGGAGGGCTACAAACAAGCTATAGATATACCAATCCATCTAAGTGATATTGCCCTCAGGAAAAATAATTATGTGGACCATCTGATATAATAATTAGCAGGGAGTTATTGATTGTGTGCTGTTTTTTGGCTTGCTGTCATAGTCTAATTTTTTTCATTTTTAAACTAAACTGTAGATAGTATGAATGAGTTATTACAACGATCGTATGGAAATATTTTTGAAAGTGACTTGATCGCTGAAATTACAGAAATAGGTACGGTGATGGAATTCAAGGAAGGAGATATCATTATTGATTACAATCAATATATAAAGTCTATTCCACTGCTTCTTTCTGGAGCAGTTAAGGTGATGAGAGAAGATTATGATAGCGGTGAGCTGCTCTTATATTATTTAGAAAAAGGTGATACCTGTGCAATGTCTATGACCTGTTGTTTAGGAGAGAAGCAAAGCGAGATTCGTGCTATCGGAGAAATACCAGGAACTATTATGATGATACCTGTACATAAAATGTCAGAATGGATCGCTAAATATAAAAGCTGGATGGCATTTGTATTTGATAGTTACAACTCAAGATTTAATGAATTACTGAACGCGGTAGATACCATCGCTTTTATGGATATGAAAGACAGATTGCTGAACTACTTATTCGAAAGATCTAAGATTGAAAACAGTACAGTTGTCAACCGAACCCATCAAGATATTGCTAGCGAATTAAATACTTCTCGAGTAGTAATCTCTCGATTATTAAAAGCTTTAGAGCTCGAAGGACGTATACGGTTGAACCGAAATAGTATTGATATTTTAGTTAAATAAAATGTTTATATAAGTTGATTATAATACTGATTATTAGTTTTGTGAATTTTTAATTTAACTTTAAAGAAATGTCGTTAAAGCAACCTTTTTAACGACATTTCTTTGTTTAGTAACCTCTTTTTTGCCCTAATCTAAATGAACTGGGGCTGATATTTCTTTGTAGAGATCATATTGTATTACAGTTGAACTTGTAAGTGTTTGTTTTTAAGTAATTTGATTTTTGTTTTGGTATTTGTACTTTTCTGCGTATTCTTTATACTTAGTATAGTTATCTAGCACAATTATAACATTGTTTTTTATTTATATATATCATAATATATGTTGTTTATGTTGTTTAAGATAAATTAAAACTATATGTAATATTAAGACATAATAAGAGTAACTATCTTGTTTTATAACTTCTCGATTTCTATTGTTTGTTAAGTTAACTCAGCGAGTAGTTTGTTGAATTCATTTCGTAGTAATGCTAGTTCTGTTTCTAATGTTTCAACCCGTTCTTCAAGTGCCGAAATTTTGGATGATGCATTTGGGTTATTTATTGTTTCTTCTTCTTCTTGTTGATAGAAGGTCTCATCAAAGTCACTAAAGAGATGTATATAACGACCTTCTTTTTGCCCTGTCTTTTTGGGTAATAATTTCACATAGGGAATACTATTCTCTGCAAGATTATGGAGGACCTTTTGGACTTCTTCGAGTGATTCGAACTCATAGATTCGACCTGAATTGGAGTTGATTTCACCTATCGTTAGAGGTCCCCTCAAGAATAAAAGACAAAGTACAGCTAAGTCAGCCGGCACCAAAGGATATTGAATTGCAATGTTGTGTTTGTACTTTGTCACCCGTGAGCCACCACCGACTACCGTTGAAACTAATCCTTTCTTACGAAGGCTATCTAATGTCTGTACTATGATATCTTCATTGTAATTTACAACTGGTTTTCTCGATGATTTTTGGTTACACGCCGACAAAAGACTGTTGATTGTTAAGGGGTAATATTCGGGTGTCGTTTTAGACTTTTCTAATAAAGAACCCAAAACACGTATTTCTTCATTAGATAATTTAGGTAACTGAATTGTTTCTTGCATTGTAGTGTTAAGTTTAAAGGTTTGCAATTATATATACCGTACCAAACGATAATAAACACGGTGGTAGCACAACACGATTTCTGTTTTTTTTTAAAGAAAATGAAGCGCTACTGTTACTGTAAATATAAATGTATTTTTCTCATATTTTCATTTTTTACGAATGCGGAGATTTTATTCTGAGTTCTTAGAGTGACACAATAGGAAAGTATAGGTCTAACTTGATTATTGATAGGTGCTGATAGCTTCGTGATTTTGTTGTATTGTACTCTTGACAAGCTGTAGTTTCATACGGACATCATACGGACTTCATACGGACTTCATTCGGACTTCATTCGGATGAATCCGTATTATATCCGTGTTATATCCGTGTTATGTACGATTGGTGTACCTGTTATTTAAGGGTGTTGTATGAGCTTTAGTCTGACTGATCACGACGAACAGTAGAAGTAGCTTTGTAAGGAATATTCTTTCAGCAAGGAGTTGATAGCAACTTGTTAGGTGGGGTAATGCTATTTTGAATGTTTATTTGTTATTTAAGACTCTAGCTTGAGTGCTTTTATGATTTAAACTTATTTAATGCTGATTATTTCATGCTTCCTGTTTTCTTCGCTTCACCAATAATTTTTACATTTGATATTTAATTTTATACTATGTTTTTCCATCAAGACGCAACTTTTGAGAATCTTTCTATCCATCATGTAGGTAATAAGTCTAATGACGAATTTTATATATTATCCAATGAGCCTGTGAATATTCATTTCGATGAGATATTACCAGATTTATTGATGCAATATTTTATGAAACCTTTTTCTAAGGTGACTGAGGTTTATCGATTATTTCACCCTAATGAAGAACTTCAATTAAATGAAGTTTATCATTTCACTAAAAAATTTTTTGATGGAGATTTACCTTTTCATGAGTACTCTCAGCATATCGCTAAGCATTTGTATGAAGTATCTGAGCATCCTAAGATAAAAGCAGGGGAGTTGTATGTAGTATCATTGAAAAATGTACAAATGGAAGGGATGGACCATGCGGCGGTTGGTATTTTTAAATCCGAAAATAAGGAGGCTTATTTGAAGGTCTATCCTCAAGAGGGAGGCTTTGAGTTAAATTATGAGCAAGAAGCTATTAATATTAATAAACTAGACAAAGGGGTCGTTATTATCAATACAGAATCTGAGGAAGGTTACAAAGTGTTAGTTGTGGATCAGACCAATCAATCGGAAGCCATTTACTGGAAGGATAGTTTCTTGCAATTGAAATCACGCAATGATAGTTTTCAACAGACGGGCAATCTGATGAAGGTATATAAGAATTTTGTAAATGAAAAATTGGATGAAGTTTTTGAATTAGAGAAGGCAGATAAAATAGACTTGTTGAATCGTTCTATGAATTATTTTAAAAGCAAAGAATCATTTGATAGTGCTGAATTTGAAGAAGAAGTAATTGCTAATCCGCAGGCGGCTAGTTTATTTAATGAGTATAAGGATCAATTTGCAGATGAGTTTGACATGCCCTTCCAAGCTAACTTTGAGATTGCTACACCAGCAGTCAAGAAAATGCAGTCTTCGTATAAAACAGTAATTAAATTAGATAAAAACTTTCACGTGTATATTCACGGTAAGAGGGAGTATTTGGAACAAGGATATGATGAAGAAAAGGGTATGAATTACTATAAATTGTATTATAATAATGAAAGCGAATAATACCTATTTCCAAACCAATAGAGTATACTTTTGGGCCATTGGTATTTGTATAGTTCTTATAGGTTTACTGTCTATTGCTGAAAGATATCCGGAAGGGGTGGAGTTATATTATTCAAGAGAAATATATCCCTTTATCGAATATTTTAATAAGTTTTTGTTTGGTTGGATACCTTTTTCAGTTGGAGACTTGTTTTATATAGTGTTAGTTATATTTCTGATTTATAGTGTTGTAAGTATTTTTACGTACATCTTTAGAGGAAAGTGGTTTTTAGGAGTTAAGCATGCCTTTCGTTTGCTTTCGTTTTTGTTTGTGCTGTATACTTTCTTTTATTTGAATTGGGGGCTTAACTACTTTAGAGAGCCTCTATATCAGTCGATGAATTTAGACGTGCAGGCTGTAACTAAGCAAGATTATTTGGACGTTTTGAAGTTGTATATTGAAGAAGCTAATGCACTACGAGGAGAGTTAAATTTGGATGAATACTCCAAGGTTAATACAGCAAAAGATATAGAACAATTGATGTTAGATGATACCGTGTTCTCCTCTATTCTTAGTAAGACTCAAGTGCATATAAAACATCCAATATCGAGTCGTGTAGTCTCGTACTTTACAGTTTCTGGTTATTTTAATCCTTTCACTTCAGAAGTACAAGTCAATCAAGAAATACCTCTAGTAACGTATCCTTTTGTTAATGTACATGAGTTAGCGCATCAGATGGGGATAGGGTTTGAAGATGACTGTAATTTTATTGCCTTTAGAAAGCTAATTAATCATCCCAATCCTTGGTATCGGTATTCGGCATACTATAATAGTATTCAGTCTTTATTTGAATCAGTATATAGTGACCCTGATCTTTTTGAACATTATAAATCTATGTTGTCACCATTAGTTCTTGCTGATTTAAAAGAAGAGTCTGATTTTTGGAAGTCTCATAGAGGATGGATAGATCAGATTTCCTCTGTATTTTATGATAACTATCTTCAGCATAATAATCAACCTGAAGGATTAGAAAGATACAGTATGATGTCAAGACTTATTGTTGCTTGGGAAAAACAGCAACAATAAGTCTTGTTTTTCATAGTTAGATGATATCTAATACGTCATTTATTAATGGGTAAGTGTTTTCTTTAATTTTCTTCAGTTCTTTTTTACGAACCCATTCTGCAGCACTGATATCTTCTTCGAGTTGTGGAGTGAGAACAGGAGAGTTGTTAATTCCCATTTCGTACCATTTTGTTTGTTTCAAAACAAGCTTGCCTTTCATTTGGTATGTATGATATGTCGTCGCTATTTTTTTACCTAAGTAGTCAATTTTTACGCCGCATTCTTCTTCTACTTCTCGTAGGGCAGCTTCTTTCATTTTTTCGCCACTTTCTACTTTTCCTTTAGGTAAATCCCATTTACCTAACCTATAAATGAGCAAATATTCCCCTTTAGCATTTTTGACTAGTCCTCCTGCAGCATGTATAATTTTGATACCACTTATAAGGTCTTGGAAGATTTTATCTACGTCAGGATGTACGAACAAGTAGGTTTTCTTTTTGTTTTTGGAACTATTGTTGAAAAGTTTTTCAATGTCAATTTCTTGTATTCCAATTGTTTGAATGTTTTTTTTTATAGAAGGCGCAAAATCTGCTAAAATAAGCAGGCTTTGGTTCATATAAATTTTATAAATTTGTGCCATGAATAATTTAAATGAGGTTGAACAAAAAGTTGCTGAATCCTTATTGCAAATTAAAGCAATAAAATTACAACCTAAAAGTCCTTTTACATGGGCTTCGGGTTGGAGATCCCCAATTTATTGTGATAATCGTGTAACATTATCGCATCCGTCAATCCGTACGTATATCCGTCAAAAGCTTTCTCAACTTATTCAAGAGGAGTTTGGTTCTATTGATATGGTTTCTGGCGTAGCGACAGCAGGTATTCCGCAAGGGGTATTAGTAGCTCAAGATTTAGGACTACCTTTTTCTTATGTAAGAAGTAGTGCTAAAGATCATGGACGTCAAAACTTAATTGAAGGTGAAGTGATGTCAGGACAGCGTGTCGTTGTTGTAGAAGATCTAGTATCTACAGGTAAGAGTTCGTTGCAGGCTGTTAAAGCATTGCGCGAGGTAGGATGTAATGTCGTTGGTTTGGTATCTATTTTTACCTATGGTTTAGATGTTGCAACAGAAAACTTTGCAGAAGCAAAGTGTCCTTTATTTAGTCTTTGTGATTACAATGCACTGATTAAGGTTGCTGTTGAGAAGAGCTATGTTCTAGAATCTGAGATAGAATTGTTGGAACAATGGCGTAGAAATCCAGCAGCTTGGAAGTCTGCTGAATAGTATAAGGTGAATAGTATCAGATAATATACCCATGACGTTATTTCAAAATACTGCGGTTATAAATAAACCAATAGAAGGAGTTTATCAATTTTTGGAAGATTTAAATAATCACGAAGAGTTGATGCCTGACAATATTTATGACTGGAGCTCTACTAGAGACGAAGCTAGGTTTACTATTAAGAATATGGCCAAATTGGCTCTGAAAGTAAGTCAACGTAAACTGAATGAAGAAGTCATCTGTACACCTGCTGAAAAAACTCCATTTGAATTAGAGCTTATTTGGAAAACGGATTCCATTTCTGATAATGAAACTAAGGTGAGTTTTACGATAGCTGCAGATTTGAATATGATGATGAAAATGGTGGCGTCGGGTCCGTTACAGAAATTGGTCGATTATCAAGTCGATAAATTAAAGTTGATATTAGGATAATATAAAATATATATAAAAGTAGAGGGGCAATTTATTTAAATTGCCCCGCTGTTTTTATAACTCTTTCCGTAACCTTGCGACAGGTATGTTCAAGGCTTCCCTGTATTTTGCTACTGTTCTTCTTGCTATTGAATATCCCTTTTCTTTGAGTATATCCGTTAACTTTTCGTCTGCCAATGGCTTCCTTTTATCTTCGTTGGCAATACATTCTTCTAAAATTTTCTTAACTTCTTTATTAGACACTTCTTCTCCCGAGTCTGTTTGAATAGCTTCGGAAAAAAAAGATTTTAATAGAAAGGTACCAAACTCTGTTTGTACATATTTTGAGTTTGCAACGCGTGATACCGTGGATATATCCATGTCGATCTCTTCAGCGATGTCTTTTAAAATCATTGGCTTCAACATTCTATCGTCACCAGTTAAGAAGTATTCATATTGAAACATCATAATAGCATTCATGGTTTTTAATAGTGTTTGCTGACGTTGTTTAATTGCGTCTATGAACCATTTGGCGGAGTCTAATTTTTGTTTTACAAATTGGACAGCCTCCTTCATTTTCTTATCTGTTTTTTCTGCTTTTTCATAATGCTGAAACATTTCTTGATACGAACGCGACACTCGTAATTCAGGAGCATTTCTTCCATTGAGTTTTAAGTGTAAATAGCCATCGATGTTTGAAATATGAAAGTCAGGAATTATTTGCAATTGTTTACCTGACGCTGCAGAGGAATCTCCAGGTTTAGGATTAAGTTTCAGTATTTCGGCAATTATTTCTTTTAATTCTTCCGAACTGATATTGAGTTGTTTTTCAATTTTATCGTAATGCTTTTTAGTAAACTCATCTAAAGAATCTTTGACAACTGCTGTCGCTTTTACTATGATTGGATTATTTTGATCTTTTCGTTTCAACTGAAGTAATAAACATTCTTGAAGATCTCTTGCTCCAACTCCTGGCGGATCGAAATCCTGTATTATAGACAAAATAGTTTCTACTTCTTCTTCTGTAGCAATTACATTTTGAGAAAAAGCCAAATCATCTATTAGTGATAATATAGGACGTCTTAAGTAACCGTCATCATCAAGGCTGCCAATTAATTGGTTTCCGATAATATATTGTTTGTCATCTAAGGCTAATAAATCGAGTTGATTTTGTAGTTTTTCAAAAAAAGAATCTTGTATTGCGATAGGTATTTCTTTGTTGTCATCTTCGTCATCACTAGAATAATTACCTCCATAATCTTTGAAGTCATCTTCTTGAATGTATTCCTCTACACTAAACTCTTGTTCGTATGACTCTTCTTGAAAGTTTTCTGTATCCTTATCAGCATATTCTTCAATAGTATCATTCATGTTAGCTAAACTACCATCTTCCAAAGCCGGATTCTCTTCGAGCTCTTCTTTAATACGTGTATCAAGGGTTGCTGAAGGAACTTGCAATAACTTGATAAATTGTATTTGTTGAGGAGAAAGTTTTTGTAATAATTTTTGTTGTAAAGTTTGTTTTAACATGTCTTAATTCGATCTACTTAGTAAATCTAAACAATTATTTTGACTAAAAAGTATAGAAAATCCACTAATCTATTTTTGAGGTATGATTTTTGTTTATCAATTTTCTAAACTACTTTTTGTCTAAAATTTAACTCTTTCTATTCGAATTTGTTAATTCAATGTATGCTTTTTTTTTACTTATTTTAACGTTAATATTTCAAACATTTTACACATCTTTACCGTATGTTTAGACGCGTTAAAAATAAGCTTTTGAGATT
>CANRHE010000048.1 GCA_947630335.1 uncultured Sphingobacterium sp. | reverse complement strand
GATCAAAATGAAGTCATGCTAGCTTTTGAAGATATGATGCGTAAAAAAATTGTAATGCCTGCTCATTTCTTACGCCAATCTGGAGAGGAAAAAGGAGGAACTTTTGCTCATTTCTCAGACGCAGCTCAAAGGATTGAAGTGTATACTGCACTAGATTACGTGGACATATTAAAAGAACTTATATCAGAGTGGAATATCGATAAGATATCAGGACTTAATGAACATGGTGAAAAAGCTCGTGATTATCTTATGAAATTACCAGACCGCCTGACTAGGTTAGCAGATCGTATTAAAATCCCTGAACTAGAATATAAATTCAAATGGATATATGATTAAAATAAAGGGCTTTCTACACTTAGAAAGCCCTTTATTTTAATCATATATTTATTATTAATACTTAAATAATACGAATGAGTTACAATCTTTGATTGCATGAAATTCAATATAAAACATTACATTTAATCAAACATTTGCACCATTTTTACGTTACAACATTGTTGGTTACATCTTAAAATATAATAGAATTGAATAGGTTTACGCGTGTTTTTTTACGTACTATACTTTGGATAGTAGGAGTGTTTATTGCCTTCGTACTATTACTTGTCCTTCTAATTCGAATGCCTACAGTTCAAAATTACATTGTAGGAAAAGTTACAAATTATTTGGAACAAAAGATAGGTACGCCCGTGAGTATTGGTTACGTCAACATTACCTTTCCTAAAAAGATAGTTTTAGAGAATGTGTACTTTAGTGATCAAAGTAGAGACACGCTTATAGCTGGAGAGAGATTGATGGTAGACATTGATATGTTTAAGCTATTCAAAAATACTGTCAAAATACAAGAAATTGACTTAGAAGGAATTACATCAACAATTAAAAGAGACTCTACTGGAAAATTCAACTTTGATTATATAGTAGAGACTTTTGCATCTCCTGAACAGGCAACAACAACAACGGATTCTACTCAACTCATCTTTGATATTGGTCAAGTAACGTTAGAAAGAATTCATGTCGATTATACAGACGAACTAATAAGTACCTCAGCAAATATAAAGCTTAAACACCTAGATACTAAAGTAAAAACTTTTGATCTATCTAAAAATATGAGTTTCAACTTACCTAATATTACAATTGATGGGTTGAGCGCCAATATAAAACAATGGGAACCATTAAGTTCTAAAGAAGAGAACTACAACACAATGGCTACTCAGGATTTACCTTCCAATAGTTTATTACCTAGTCTTGGAACAAATACAATTAATTTAAGCAATATATTTGTTAAATACCAAGATGAAATCTCAAAACTCGATAGTAAATTTGACATAAAAAAACTATCGGCTAAAGTCGACACTATTGATCTTAATAAAGAAAACATACGACTTAAAGAAATTATTTTAGACGAGTCTGATTCATATGTCGTTTTCAATAAAAACACAGCACCAAAAAACAAAACTGAAAATACTACAGAATCCTCAAATTGGATCGTCTCATCAGATAAAATATCTATAAATAAAACTAATTTCTATTTCAAAGATGACAATGAAAAGCGAATGAAAGGTTTTGATTATTTCAATATTGGATTAAAAGATATTGCAGGGTCATTAAATAGCTTATATTATTCAAACGATTCTATTTCTGGAGATTTAAAAAATCTTACAGCAAAAGATCATTCCGGTTTTTACTTAAAACAGCTCAAAGGTGAATTTATTTATACAAATACCGGTGCATTAATAAAAGGACTGATAGCTCAAACACCAAATAGTATAATTCAAGATTATGTAAAAATAACTTACCCCTCTTTAGAAGCAGTTTCTAAAAGCTTAGACCTATTGAATATAGATGCTAATATTTCTAAAACAACAATTGATTTAAGAGACGTTCAATTTTTTGTTCCCGAAATGGATACAATTAGTTCAATTCGTCCCCTATTGAACCAAAGTTTTTATATAAACGGTAAAGTCATAGGAAGATTAAATAACTTACGTATTCCTTCTTTACAATTCAAAACGTTACAGCAAACAGAAATCATAGCTAATGCAACGATAAAAGGATTACCTAACCTCGATAAAACAGATATTAATCTACATCTAAAAAAACTTATAACCGGAAAGAATGATCTGGATAAATTAATTGATAAATCCTTACTTCCGCAAGGCATGGAGATTGTCTTCCCAACTTCTATAGCTTTATCTGGTAATTTTAATGGTGGAATGAGTGGATTTGATACAGACCTCCAATTAATAACAGATAAGGGCAATGCTAATCTAAAAGGGCAGATGAACTTAGCAAATAAGGATACCACATATGAAGGTACTATTTCCATAGATCAGTTTAATATTGGACATTTTATAAAACAAGACTCTATTTTAGGAGTTATTGCTGCCGAAGCTACTATAAAAGGAAAGGGATTAAATCCTAAAACTATGGTAACCGATGTCCAAGGTTCTTTAAATAGATTAGATGCAATGGGGTATACTTATCATGATATCAACCTCGATGCCAAAGCAAATCAAGGACTGGTTACTGCCAATGTCACTAGTAACGACTCTAACATTAGATTTAACCTAGAAGCTACAGCCAAAATGGAGTCAACATATCCGAAGGTTAACTTCACCATGATGGTTGACTCTATCAATCTACAAAATCTTAAGCTAACAAGTAGCAATGTGAGATATCATGGTCAAATCGAAGGAGATTTTGAAACGGCAGACATAGATTATTTAAATGGACAAGTAGCCATTAACAACTCTTTTATTGCCTATGATGCACAAAGATTTGCACTAAAGAAAATAACATTAGACGCAATAGCTGATACCTCGAGAAATCAACTAATTCTTAATTCAGAATTTCTAAAAGCCCATTTGGTCGGCAAATATCAGTTATCACAACTTGGAGATGCCATTCAAGATGTAATAAAAATATATTATAACCCTGATGGTTCATTACCTACAACCAAAGAATACTCTGCACAAAATTTTGAATTTTCAGCTACTCTAACATCGTCACGTTTTTTACGAGACTTCTTACCTGATTTAGAAAAATTAGATAATATATCTTTGGATGGTAATTTCAATAGTTCTCAAAATAGCTTCATGGCTAAGCTAGTCGCTCCCGAATTACTTTATGCGGGTATACACATCGTGGACGTTGGATTAGATATCATCACATTTGACAGTACATTGTATTATTCTTCATTGATAAATAAAATAAAGTACAATAATATAGAACTAAACAATACTACCTTTAGTGGTCAAGTCAAACAAAATGACCTTGAAATTGGCCTCTGGATTAAAGACAATAGTAATAAGGACAGATATCACTTAGGCGGTAAATTAGATGTTTTTAAAAATGATTATACCTTTAGCCTCAATGAGGATGGATTACTATTAAACTATGATAAATGGGATATCGCTTCGGATAATGAACTATCCTTCGGACCAAGTGGAGTGAAAGCTTACGACTTTAGATTATCGAGAGATAATCAAGAGCTGTTAGTTCAATCTGCAGATTCAACGATGAATTCACCATTAACATTATCATTTAATAATTTCAGAATCGAAACTTTAGCAAATATGTTAGAGTCAGAGACACTTAAATTAGGTGGCGGCATTAATGGTGAGGCAACGATTTCAAGATTAGAATCAAAACCAGTGCTTGTTTCAGACATTGATATTAATAAAGTATACTTTGGAAAAGATACAATTGGAGATATAGGTATTAAAGTAAATAATCTAAAAGAGAATACTTATCATGCAGATATTTCTATTTCTGAGTATGGCAATGATGTACAATTATTAGCGGAGTACTTCTCCCCTCCCAATGACAATTCGAGCTTCACTGCTACATTAAATATCAATGCTCTTCAATTAAAAACCATTGAAGCATTTAGTTTAGGTTACCTAAAAAATAATGAAGGAGATATTTCAGGCTCCTTAAAGCTTACTGGAGATCTTGACAAACCTAAAATAAATGGAGCTCTTTCATTTAATAAGGCTAAAATTAACATAAGTATGCTCAATGCAGACTTATTAATTAATGATCAAAAAATACAGTTTAATGATCAAGGGATTATATTTAAGCAGTTCGAATTAAAAGATATTAAGGGCAACAAAGCTAAAGTAAATGGAAGCATACTGACGAATACATATAGAGATTTCAATTTTAACCTAAATGTTACTACATATAACTTTGCAGTAGTTAATTCTACGCGAAATGACAATGACCTTTTCTATGGCAAACTATACGTAACTTCTAATCTTAGGATAAAAGGTAATTTAGACCAACCTATTATAGACGGTAATATCACTGCGAATGAGAACACTGATTTTGTGTTTATTGTACCTACTGAAAGCCCAGGGGTCACAGAACGAGAAGGTGTAGTAAAGTTTGTCAACAAATCAGACACAACCCAAAGTAATATTTTTGCACAACTAGACTCCTTGACTACAGTAAACACACAATTATCTGGTTTTGATTTAGCTTTAAATCTAAGTACTTCTCCAGATGCAAATTTCAAAGTTATACTGAATGAAGGATCTCAAGATGCTTTAAATATTCAAGGAATTGCAGAACTAACAACTGCCATAGATGCTAGTAATAAAATCACAATGTCTGGTACATTTACCGTAGTGGACGGGAATTACTCATTTAGTTTTGGCCCAATTAAAAAAGAATTCGGTTTTCAAAGTGGGAGTACAATAACCTGGAATGGAGACCCTCTTGATGCGCGACTGAATATAACAGCACTTTATAGCAGACGGTTTTCACCATTAGAATTGGTACTTAATCAAATTGGAACAGATAACCAAAATTTATATCGACAAAAAATACCTTTCGATGTCAAACTAATTTTAACTGGTGAACTATTTAAACCGGATATCAACTTTGATATTGACGTAGACAATAATAATGCTATTGTGTCGCAAGATGTACTATCAAAAGTGGATAATGCATTAGCAGCATTAAGAAATGATCCAGCAGAGATGAACAAACAAGTATTCTCCTTAATTGTTCTAGGTAACTTCATGTCATCGAACCCATTTGGAGGGGCTGCAGGAGGAGCTAGTGTAGAAGGCTGGGCACGGAATTCAATGAGTTCCTTCCTTTCAAATCAGCTTAACAACCTAGCCTCTGAGCTTATTAAAGGGGTAGACTTAGACTTTAATTTACAGTCTGATCAAGATTACTTGACGGGGTCTTTGAGCTCGCGAACAGATTTAAATGTGGACGTATCAAAAATGCTTTTTGATGATCGTTTAAAAATCACTATTGGATCTAATTTTGAAGTTGAAGGACAATCTAGACCAGGAGAGAATCCGAATAATATAGCCGGTGATATTTCAATAGAATATCAATTATCGCAAGATGGACGTTATTTTATTAGAGCATATCGCAAAAATCAGTATCAAGCTACATTGCAAGGTCAATTTGTCGAAACCGGGATAGGCTTTATCGTAAATATAAGTTATGATAAATTTAGAGAGATATTCATGAGTGCAAAAGCTTTAGAAGATTATTACAATACGGATAACAGCAATTTCAGAAGCAGATTCGATGTTGAAAGAATGGAAACAGATTCTATTTATAGAGATAGTGTCCGCTTAGTTGTAAGAGACAGTTTAATGTTGCATAGCCCTCAATTTAGAAAAAGAATGGAGGAAAAACAGAAAGAAGAACAAGCTAATAAAAAAGGTAATTCGCTTCCAAAAGATACTACAAATAAAAGTAACATAAAAGCTATTCGTAACGAAGATGAAGAAAGGAGTAAAAATGAAAAATAGAAATTATTTAATTGCTTTACTTCTACTAATTTTAATGGTGTATTCTTGTAATACCACAAAATATATTCCTGAAAATGAAAAGTTATATATAGGGGCAGATGTAGTGATCAAATCTGACAGTATAAAAAACCCGAAACAATTAACTGCATTTGAAGAGAATTTAAAGAGCCTGACATTACCTCAACCGAATAGCAAGACTTTCGGCGTACCTTGGAAATTAATATTTTGGAATTTAGGCGGAGGATACGACAGCACAGACAATCTCGTACGCAACTGGTTTAAGAAAAAAGGAACAGAACCAGTACTCTTAAGTCAGGTAAATTTTGAGTACAATGAAAATGTTTTACGTAGTCGAATGGAAAACTTAGGGTTCTTTAACGCTACTGTAAGCTCAGATACATTAATAAAAGGCAAAAAAGCTGAAGTAATATACTCAGCAGTCACAAATAATATTTATAGAATTAAATCTGTAGACTTTGCAATTGATACCGCTCAACAAATTGGTAAAGCAATATATAAAACACGAGACCAATCATTACTTCGCGTGGGAAGTAGTTATAGCCTTAATAATATTATCAATGAAAGAGAACGCATAGATAACGATCTTAAAAATAATGGTTATTACTACTTTAATCCAGACAATCTATTGGTTGAGGTGGATAGCACTATAGGGGATCATAAAGTGGATATGTATCTTACCATAAAACCAACAACCTCAGAACTTGCCAAGAATCCACAACGAATAGGCAATATTTTCGTGTATCCTGATTATACACTCGGAGCAAATGGATATACACGGAGTAGATCAACTAGATCGATGCAATTATATAACGATAAACTCTATATCATTGATCCAAAAAATATAATTAGAAAAAAAGTCCTTGCCAATCATATATTTTTTAAACCAGGACAACTTTACAACCGGTACGATCATAATCAGACAATAAGCCAATTGGTTAATTTAAACATGTTTAAATTTGTTAAAAACAACTTTGAACCTAACCCAGATTCTTCCAATGTTCTAGATGTTTATTATTATTTAACGCCGATGCCCAAGAAAACATTAAGATTCGAAGTCCTAGCAAAAACTGCTGAAGTATATAATGGAACAGAAGCAAATGTAACATGGAGCTTAAGAAATGCCTTTAAAGGAGCAGAAACATTAACTCTTAACCTATTCGGTGGTTACGAAACACAAACTGGAGGAAAGGTAAATCTTAATTCATCATATTATAGGTATGGCGGAGAGGCAACTATTACATGGCCTAGACTCTTATCTCCTTATAAATGGACGCCATCAAGACGTTTTATCCCTCATACTTATCTTAAGGTTGGATATGAATTCCTAGATAGAAAGTCTGCTTATATACTAAACTCTTCCTCAGTTACATTTGGCTATAAGTGGCGAGAAAGTGAGAAAAAAGAACATAACTTATCCATTTTTGAAGGGATATATGTTCAACCCAAAAATATTACTGATGCCTTTAAGTTACAGATGGACACCGTACCTACTTTGAAACGAATAGTAGAAAAACAATTTTCAATAGGTCCAAATTATACGTTTACCTCCACTAACACCATGGATGTAAACAAGATTAATACCTACTATTTTAAAGGAGGTCTTAATCTTTCAGGGAACATACTCGGTTTAATACAAGGCGCCGATTATAAAAAAGATGAAATCAAAAAACTTTTTGGAGCAGTCTATAGTCAATTTGTAAAGGTAGATTTAGACGGCAGGTATTACTTAAAACTTGGTACATATTCTGAACTGGCTACACGAATGGTGCTAGGTATGAGTTATTCTTACGGAAATTCTAGATCCCTACCCTATCTAAAACAATTTTCTGCTGGCGGACCAAATGGTTTACGCGCATTTAGAGCACGCTCAGTAGGCCCCGGCATCTCTCAACCCGAGAACATAGGTAAGGATAACTTCTTTGCTGATCAGACTGGGGATTACAAATTTGAGGTAAATGCAGAGTACCGTAATAGACTAGTGAACTTTGGAATGGGAGTTTTAAATTGGGCAGCGTTTATTGATGCTGGTAATATATGGACACAACATAATGACCCTAATAAACCAGGAGCCGTACTTACAAAAGATTTTTTAACCCAACTTGCAGTAGGCGGCGGATTAGGATTACGATTTGACTTTGACTACATTGTTATAAGGACGGATCTTGCTACTCCTTTTAGAATCCCTTACTACCCTAAAGGTCAGAGATGGGTATTCAAAGATATTGATTTCAAAAGTAGAGAATGGCGATCTAATAATTTAATTTTCAACTTAGCAATTGGGTATCCTTTCTAATGTTTTATAGAGAATGAATATATAAAGAATATAAAATAACGGTTCACAATCTGGACAAAATTAATTAAATTAGAGAAACAATATAAACTGATATACATATGAAAATTACAGTCATTGGTGCCGGAGCTGTTGGTGCAACTACAGCAGATAACATTGCTCGAGCGAATTTTGCAGAAGAAGTTGTCTTATTAGATATCAAAGAAGGTGTAGCTGAAGGTAAAGCACAAGATATGATGCAAACTGCAGCTCTACTTGGTTTTGACACCAAAGTAACAGGAGTGACTAATGACTACACCAAGACTGCAGGATCTACAGTAGCTGTAATTACATCAGGTCTACCTCGTAAGCCAGGAATGACAAGAGAAGAATTAATTGGTACAAATGCTAAAATTGTAAAGTCCGTTGTAGAAAATCTAGTCAAACATTCTCCAGATATAATTCTACTCATTGTATCAAACCCTATGGACACCATGACATACTTAGCACTAAAAGCTAGTGGTCTACCCAAAAATAGAATTATTGGAATGGGAGGAGCATTGGATTCATCAAGATTTAAATATCAATTGGCAACTAAGTTGAATGCATCTCCTTCTGATTTAAATGCCTTGGTGATTGGAGGACATGGAGATACGACTATGATTCCTTTGATAAGTAAAGCGACATGGAATAGTATACCAGTAGTTGACTTTTTACAAGAACACGAGCAAGAAGAAATCATTCAAAAAACAATGGTAGGCGGGGCTACACTAACAGCACTAATTGGCACTTCGGCTTGGTATGCACCTGGTGCGGCAAGTGCAGCAATGGTAAAAAGTATAGCACTTAATGAAAACAAATTATTTACAGCATCCGTGTATTTAGAAGGTGAATATGGTGAATCCGATATTAATATAGGAGTACCTGTCTTAATTAATAAGAATGGTTGGGATAAAATAGTCCCAATGAACTTATCCGAAAATGAAAAAAGTAAATTCAAACAAAGTGCTGATGCTGTTAGAAATATGAATAATGTACTAATAGACAGTAACATTATTTAACTTTACAAATTATCAAAAATATACACGTAATGGGCCTTTGGATAGCCCATTACGTGTTTTCAAAGTATTATCATGCACATTATTCCTTTCGAAATTATAAATATTGAAAACGAAGGCTACCATATAGTTTTGGATATTGAGTTACTAGACTCTAAATACAAAATAGTATTAGATACAGGAGCCTCGAAGACAGTTTTAGATAAGCATACACTATTAAATATTGGTCTTAAAGAAGAAGACTTTACTTCTACAGATATCTTATCGACAGGATTAGGAACTAATGAAATGAAGAGTGAAATGTTAGACTTAAAGAGCATTTCATTAGGTACATGGAGTATAAAGAATATTACGGTTGCTGTTTTGGACTTATCAGCGATTAACTACGCATACAATCATATGAATCTTGAACCAGTAATAGGTGTATTAGGTGGTGATATTCTCACTCAATATGGAGCAATAATAAATTATAAAAAGAAAACATTACAATTAAATACGAGGAGAGCTAAAAAACAATCTTAACAGTCAGATTAACGGATTGAAATACGTTTAACTACAGTTTCTAATCCGGACATCACTCGTAAGAAATAAAAACCAGAAGACACTTTACCTTCCGTTTCAAATGACAAGTTATTCATTCCTTCCTCTAATGTACTATTAGATAGTGTCAATACTTCATTACCTAATGCATCCATCAGCTTAATAGATACTACACTCTGTTTACTCAGCTTAAATGATACAATTATCTGCTCAGCTACCGGACTATAAGAAGCTTTAACATTCGTTATAGTTTTATCGCTTTCAGCATCACTAAACAATATTTTTGATGAAGAATCGTTATTAATATGATTTATATCAAATACATCAGCATGCACATGACTAACTGCCACAAGTATAAAAATACTTGTTAAAAATGATTTTATGCATCGTAGGTTATTCATTTAGCGGTTGACGTATGATATTTTAATATATTAAAACACAGGTTTGATTCTATAACAAATATACTTTTTATAACTGATTAATAGATACATAAAAAATATATTATGTTTTTTTTAACAACTTTTAACAAGAGGTTGTATAAGATAAAGATTTTACTCTATATTCGCACAATATTTTAAGTACATCTTGATATTAAAGATATGAGTTCAAACTCCAAGAACAATTTGCATCGCCTTAGTTTTGGTGGTCTATTAATTTCTCTAGGGATTATTTTTGGCGATATAGGCACCTCTCCTCTCTACGTATTCAAAGCCATTTTTAATCAAGGTATTATTGAAAAGAGCCTTGTTATGGGGGGAATTTCATGTGTTTTCTGGACATTAACGTTACAAACGACTGTCAAGTACGTATTAATTACTTTAAATGCTGATAATAAAGGTGAAGGAGGAATACTTTCACTATACTCTCTAGTAAGACACAAAGCTAAATGGCTTATCATTCCTGCTATAATAGGGGCATCGACTTTATTGGCAGATGGAATGATAACCCCTGCTATTACTATTTCCTCAGCAATAGAAGGTTTAGCAATTCATAACCCTAACTTTCCTACTGTTCCTATTGTTATCGCAATTATATCATTACTATTTCTTATCCAAAGATTTGGAACTTCTATAGTCGGCAGATTATTCGGTCCACTTATGTTGATATGGTTCAGCACAATCGGTATATTAGGTCTTTCTTATATTGGACAAGCACCAGAAGTGATTAAGGCATTGAATCCTATCTATGCCATTAATACTATCATTAATTATCCTAACGCTCTTTTTTTTATTGGTGCCATATTTCTATGTACGACAGGAGCTGAGGCTCTATACTCCGACATGGGACATGCTGGTAAAAGTAACATACGTATCAGTTGGATTTTTGTCAAAGTATCCTTAATACTAAATTACTTTGGACAAGGCGCATGGTTATTAATACATGAAGGGCAGGCCTTAGGTGAGCAAAATCCATTTTATTCAATCATGCCAGATTGGTTTCTTTTCTACGGTATTATTATCGCCAGTATTGCTGCTATAATCGCAAGTCAAGCCATGATTTCAGGCTCATTTACTTTAATCTCAGAGGCTGTCAGACTTAATATTTGGCCGAAAGTAGCAATAAGATATCCAAGTGACCAAAAAGGGCAATTGTATGTTCCTTCTATCAACACAATCTTATATATAGGATGTTTATTAGTAATCGCTATCTTCCAAAAATCCGTAAACATGGAGGCTGCCTATGGATTAGCGATTAATATGACATTTATAGCCACCTCAATACTTTTAATATTTTTTATGATAAGACGAAAAGTACATAAACTATTTATAGTATTATTCGCTTGTGTTTATTTCACGATAGAGTTAACCTTCCTAATGGGTAATTTAGTCAAATTAAAACACGGAGGCTGGGTCACATTATTATTAGCATCTACCATATTCCTTATTATGTTTATTTGGCAAAAAGGTCGAACCATCAAAAATAAATATGTAAGATTTACAGACGCAAGACAATACTTCCCTATTATATCTGAATTAAGTGAAGACAAGTCGGTACCTACATTTGCCTCACAATTAGTCTATCTAACGAGTGCTAACAACAAATATGAAATCGAAGCCAAGATAATTTACTCGATCATTAATAAAAAACCCAAACGTGCAGATGTTTATTGGTTCGTACATGTTGATGTAACGGATTCTCCTCATGGTAGAGAATATGTAGTAAATCAACTTATACCAAACAAATTAATAAGAATTGATCTCCGTTTAGGCTTTCGAGAAGAACAAAAAATTAGCTTACTTTTTAGAAAAGTGGTAGAGGATATGGTTGAAAATAATGAAATAGATATTACAAGCCAATACAATACATTAAAAAAACACCATATACCAGGCGATTTTAATTTTGTAGTGTTGGAAAAAGTATTTACTAAAACCTCAGAGTTAAGTTGGGGAAATCGTATAGTTATTGAAATTCATCGTTTCTTAAAACATTTCTCATTAAGCGAAGAAAAAGGTTTTGGATTGGATAGCAGTTTTGTTACTCTAGAAAGAGTGCCACTAAATATACCCAATACAGAAAACATCATTCTCAAAAGAATAAAATAAAAAATGAGGGACGCTATTTAGGCAGTCCCTCTTTTTTTTTAAATAGTACAGGCGACTCAAAATAAACATGTTCCCATCCATATTGTAAGAATTCACGGATATTTTGATGACTATTCCCATCAGGATCTTCAAGAACACTTTCATAATGCTCAGCAAAAAGAAAAAGAGTATCATCCTTCGAAATATTATTAATCTTACCAAAATAAAGAACTTTAGCACTACCGGGATTTTCACTAGCATTATTTATTTTATTCCCATTTCTAAATATTGAAGGGATGTAGTCGTATTCTGCATCAATAATTGACAAAACTTCCTTGAAGTAAATTTTCTTCAAACGTAATAATTTTAGTAAATTAGCAATATTCATGTAAAAATGATTTAAAATAAACGTGAAACTAAATAAAACAAAACTCATGAAAAAATTAATCATCCCTGTTGCGGCATTATTAATGACTTTGCAACTTCAATCTTGTAATAATAATACAAAAAAAGAGGAAGGTACTACCGAAGTAGTGTCAACTACAACTGTTGTAGACGGCAGCACTTCTCAAACAGCGGTAGACTGGGCGGGTACGTATGAAGGAACTACACCATGTGCAGATTGTCCTGGAATCAAAACGACTATTAAATTATATCCAGATGAGACATTTGCTTATTCTGCTGAATATTTAGATAAAAACACAACTGTACAAGATACTGGTAAATTCATGTGGCATGATAACGGATCTGTAATCCACTTAACAGGTCTTGACTTAAATACTAAATATAAAGTTATAGAAAATGCTCTAGCACAATTAGATACAGAAGGAAATCAAATTGAAGGAGCTTTGGCTAAAGAGTATATTCTGAACAAAGTAAAATAAAATTAATACAATTGCCATTCAAGTGTAGACTTGACAGCTAGATGATCAGATAAATCTTGTCCCTTATCGTCTTTAAAATAATGAAGAACTATTTCAAAATCAATAGGTCTAAAAATTAAGTTATGGCTACTGCGGTATAATATTTTATCAATACTTTCATCATTATTAGTACAGTCCAAATCAGAGACTATACTATAATTAGTATCTACTTGAGGATATTGCCCTTGCAAGATAGTTTCAACCCAACTATCTTGCAATTCGGTTCTCGCTATAAATTCTTGCATATTATCTAAATGAAATTGATAATGAGCATTAAAGTCTCCCATGACAATTAAAGGATTACCACTTGAGTTAGCAATAATAAAATCTGCTAACTGATCCAGATTTTTTCTTCGTGCTCGTGAGCCACTGACAGAATTAGCTGAGGTAGCATGTACATTATAGACGTCAACAACAATATCTTGCGCAATACAAATTCTAGCCAAAGAAAAACCTTTAGGCGTTAAGCAATCCGAGCCATTACAATTCAACCATGCGACGCGTCTCAGTTCCAATATAGAATACTTCGATAACGTATTTAACCCATCACCCCACATAACTTTACCTCGATGCTTAGTTTTAAAAGGATGTGTACTATTTTTATATAACTCTACATTATAATTAAAATCCTCTTGTACATTCACAATATCGTATCTATTCAGTTTTTCTCCTATTAATAACATACTAGGTGATCTCGGTGTTTTTGCACTCGAAATTTTTTCGGGAAGACCAGCAACATTATAAGATAATAGATTCAATATCCCATTTTGTTTTATCTCAAGTCCTACGGTATTCGGATAATGAAAAGAAATGAATCTATGTTTATTCAAATAAAATAAAACTACAAAAGCAAGAAGTACTAAGCATATAATTATAAGTATCATTTTAAATTAGCTTATAAAGGGTCTAAAGTTTGTCGGATAAATAGTGCGACAGTCAAAAATATTTATTTAGAATTATATAAACCAACAATATGTGAATATAATGTTGGTAACTCTATTTTCGAGCATAGAGAATCAAATAAAAAAGGGACAGAAAATTAATTTTCTGTCCCTTTTTTATTTAACCTATCGAATAGATTTTATTTTAGCAAATCTCTATACACCTTAGCTTTTTTCAATTCAGTCTGAATATCCTTACGTGCCGCATCGTATGATAATACTTTTTCAAAGTCTACAATAGCTTTGTTGTAAGCATCTATTGCAGAAGATTTATTGTATACAGACACGCCTTCTTCACTCTTCAATATACCTAAATCGCGATATGCTACAGCACGATTTTGATACAATTTGGCGTCACTTTTATTGATGGAAATAGCCTTTGTGTAATCAGCTATCGCAGTTTGTAACATCTGTTCCCTTTTTGCCTCTGTTAATTTATTAGAAGGATTAATAGCTGTTGAATTAATAGCCTTTCCTTTATAATAGTAAGCATTTGCATTATTTGGCTCCAATGCTATAACTTTACTGAAAGTACTTGCTGACTTATCAAACTCTCCTATTTGAAATTGAGAATATCCTAATAAATACAATACAGATGGATCTTTTTCTTCCGATGGCAGAGCTTTTTCTAAATAAGTGATAGCACTCTTAAAATCACCGTCTAACAATGCCTTATGTCCGAGTCTAACGTTAGGGTTTTTGTGCTCTTCTTGTTGTTGCGCTTGTACAGTCATTGTAGTCAAAGCCAACGCTAAGACTGAAAGACTTATTTTAATTGATTTTAAATTCATATCTATTGTGATTTTATTAACAAAAAACTAATTATTGTATATAGAGTAAATATCTGACATTAAGTTTAACTGAACAACAAATACTTATAAACATTTCCACATTTCTATATATTACTATACCTTTGTGCCTTAATATGAAAAGTATGTCAGTCTTAAACTGACGATTTAGCAGTACATATCGTATCTCTGCTTCTAATCGACTTAATTTATCAACTTGGCATTTGACTTGCAATATTAACAGTGTATTAATTAAATGACTATTAGCACCTAAGGTCTGACAGGTTGACAGACTTTAAACAAACGTATATATGAGCAAATTTGACACATTCGACTTTAATCAAGCCATACCAATTATTAGTG
>CANRHE010000047.1 GCA_947630335.1 uncultured Sphingobacterium sp. | reverse complement strand
CATTAGATAGCATATAATCAGACATTATTATTTCTCGATCTACTTGTAATGCTTCTAAAATAAGAGCCGTTGCAATACCTGTTCTATCCTTTCCTGCAGTGCAATGATAAATAATACCTGCATTCTCAGGGGTTTCTACTATTTCAAAAAATTTCCTCCATTGCTCAACAGCATTATCTCCTAAAACAAGATCTTTATAGAAATCATTTAAAAATTGTTTAAAATCTGTTCTTCCACTTTTTATTTCTTGAATATACGAATCCATGCTAGCCGATATTATATCTAACTGATATTCTCGCTTACAGCTACTAGGTAATCTATCAACAGATTTTAAGCGCTCTTGTTGCGTTCTGAAATCAACAACAGTTTTAACGTTAAGCTTAACTAACAAATCTAAATCACCTGGTTCAAGAGTGGAAAGCTCATCTGTTCTAAATAATTTACCATTTCGGACAGACTTACCTGTAGTCGTAGGTATTCCACCTAAATCCCGAAAATTATACCCCCCCTTAACACGAATTATTCTTTTATCATCAATTTCGTTCATAAATAACTTATCATCTATAATTACAAATGATAACAAGTTAAACCTCGCTTTGTTTGACAACGCTAATAATCCACCATTATTAATTATATATTCTTCAAATATTCAGCCATCTTGCTGACCGCTATAGACCTATGGCTAATAAGATTTTTTTCTTCAGCAGACATTTCAGCAAAACTTTTATCATATCCATCAGGAATAAAAATTGGGTCATAACCAAACCCTTTACTTCCACGTCGGTGATTAATAATAGTACCTTCAATGATGCCTTCGAAAAAGAATTGATTATCATCAATATGCAAAGAAATAACGGTCTTAAAGCGAGCTGTTCTATTTTCATTATTCATCATTCGTTCAATAACCAAGTCAATATTTCTTTCCATATCACGACTTCCTGAATAACGAGCAGAATATACACCCGGTTCACCATTAAGAGCATCTATCTCAAGACCTGAATCATCTGCAAAACAATTCAAATTATATTTATTTACTAAATAATCTGTCTTTTGTTGTGCATTTTCTCGAAAAGTTTTTCCTGTTTCAGGAATATCATTATGACAATCAATATCATTTAATGATTTAATAATAACTCTATCCCCTACTATTGCCTGCACTTCCTCAAGCTTATGTAAGTTATTTGTAGCAAATATCAATTCTATCATACTTACAAAGTAAGATGATAACTAGTAAAAAAAAGAATAAAAGAAAAATTATGATGTGATAAAAGTTTTGAACTCACCCCAAAAGAGTTTCTTTTTATTCAGGTCTGCGAACATCTCTTCAAAAGAAAAGGTGTTAAATACTGTTGCAATACGACCTTTCATATAAGAATTATGAGGAATTTCTGGAAGAACTAATGATTTTGGCTCAACACCTAAAAGGGTGATTTTAGTCGGTTTAAAAAACTGCATGATCTTTTTAAACTCGTTGGGATTCTGGGGATTGGCAAGGTTTACAATCGCAACATTCTCAGGCCTAAGACTTAAAGCACTTATAGTCTTCACAAAAGCATCTTCTGCTTGTGGTGAGAAATAAGGATATTCTGGATATCGAAGTATAAATAATATTCCAGTAGATTTATCACCTTTATAAACAAATTCTTCAGTAGAAGTATCGAATAATGCATCATCACAAACTGTCGAAACTACCATATCATCAGGTAATGCATTAGAAACATCAAACCCTGTCGTGAATAACGTATCAGACATTAATGCTTGTAATGCTACATAGTTGTTTGTAATTAAGTCGCTCATAACAATATACTAAGTTGAGATTAGGGTAATTACCCTAATCTCAAAAAATATTATTGACCCAATACCCACGCGAATACTAGTGGAGCTACAATAGTAGCATCAGATTCTATCATGAATTTTGGTGTATCAACATCTAATTTACCCCAAGTAATTTTTTCATTTGGAACAGCTCCTGAATAAGAACCGTATGATGTTGTAGAATCAGAGATTTGGCAGAAATAAGACCAGAAAGGGACATCAGTCCACTCTAAATCTTGGTACATCATGGGAACTACACAGATCGGGAAATCACCAGAGATACCACCTGCAATTTGGAAGAAACCAACCCCTTTACCATCAGAATTAGCACGGTACCATTCTGTCAAGTAAATCATGTACTCGATACCAGACTTAACAGTGGATGCTTTCAAAGCGCCCTTGATTACATTAGAAGCAAAGATATTTCCACATGTAGAATCCTCCCATCCTGGACATACAATAGGCAAATTCTTTTCAGCAGCAGCTACAATCCAAGAGTTTTTAGGATCAATTTCATAATATTGTTCTAAAACACCTGAGTTCACAACTTGATATAAGAACTCATGCGGCAAATAACGTTCGCCTTTAGCTTCTGCAGCATGCCAAACATCTTCTAAATGTTTTTGCAAACGACGGAATGCTTCCTCTTCTGGAATACAAGTATCTGTAACACGATTGAAGTGTGTATCTAATAATTCACGTTCTTGTTCCGGTGTTAAATCTCTCCAGTTCGGGATACGTTTGTAGTGAGAGTGTGCTACCAAGTTCATTACATCTTCTTCCAAGTTTGCACCTGTACAAGAGATAATATGTACCTTATCTTGACGAATCATTTCTGCCAATGAAACACCTAATTCAGCTGTAGACATAGCACCGCCTAATGAAATTAACATCTTACCTCCTTCAAGTAAGTGTTCTTCATAGCCTTTAGCTGCATCTACCAACGCAGCAGCGTTAAAATGACGGTAATTGTGCTCAATAAATTGAGAAATTGGACCTTTTGTTGTACTCATCTTTATAAACATTTAACTAAGTCTCGCAAATGTAATGAATAAAATCTATTTTAATCTGCTCAACTATGCTGAATCAAGCCTAAGCAATTCTTTTTTAACAAATGTTAAAAAAACCTAAACGAATTATTAAGTGTAGCATTATAAACCATTTCATTCGTTATACAAATAGTGCATATCTAATACTTTAAATAACAAAGGTTAACGGTAATTAAGTACAGGTAGTTTGCGAAAATTTACAATACAACTACCATAAATAAAATGTTAAAAATTAGATTTGCATCGTTTTATTAATAATGAATTAATAAGTTATAACAACATGACAACTCCTATGTTAATAGACAAAATTCAAATAGGCAATATTAATTTTATGGCTTATATTATAGAAGATGAAAATAATAAAGAAGCCTTCGCTGTATTCTACCAAAATGAGTTAGACCCCTTATTATTATTCCAGCAAGATGCGGAAGGAGAAAATATAGAAATAAAACTTAATACAGTCTTAGTTTCTAAAATACAAGAAATCAAATCTAAAGACAGCATACTAAGAAAAAAACATTTCAAACTTTTTCAAGAGTTTGCACTGAATGCTGAACAAGAAGCTAAAAATATGGTGTTTAAAGATAGAAAAATAGAATATATTTCAGATATAAAATTACTTAAATCTTTGGAGAAAGATTTTCTATTAAACTAAGAGTCTATTTTCTTTTCAACAATTTAGAAAAGACAAAATAAAAAAAAACTAAAAATACAATAATGACAAGTAGAACAATTACTTCTTCTTTGCCTATACCCCAACTCATTGAATTCATATTTCAAAATATTTAACTCAAAAATACAAAAAGTGGCCCATAAACTCCACTTTTTGTATTTTTGAGTTAAATTATTGCTTCTCAATAACTGCAGTATATTCTCCAGGTTTCAAATTCAACTCTATTAAATAAATTCCAGCCGATGAAATTGGTATATCACTACCCTCTTCTACGATGTTAGATAATGTGCCACCAAAATTTATACTCCAAGAACTATTCCCTCTGAATTTAAGGTTACCAGGGACAAGTTCAGTTTTTACTCTCCACAAATAAGAGCCTTTACTACCAACAAATGACATTGGTGTATCTTTATCCCATCCACCTTTTGTAGCATCACCAATGACCCCCATAACTACATCAAGTAGTTCGTATGTCAAAGTTTTCCCATCCATCCTGATACGGTAAAAACCACTCTTAATTACAGGTAGGTTCTCAGCATCTTTATCTTGTAGTAATGAAAATGGAACGTTCCCTAAACCATATGCATTGGTCCAATCAACATTTGTAGGCAAAAACTTAAAGCCACCACCTTCACTATCAAGATACTCATAAGTCTGAAACTTTGATTTACTTTCACTATCATATAAAGACAAGGGAGTAGCTAATTGAGGCTCCCATCCAGCGCCTGTGGATCCTCCTACAATATACATAGTTGGATTACTCTCCTGAAAAATTATCGACCTTACTTTCTCTACCTTCATTCCATCGGACATATAACTAACACGTAAAAAAGCTTCGCCAATCCAATCCTCATTTAAGGGTATATCAAAAATCTCCTCAACTATCCGTTGACCGTCTACCAATGTGACTTCATCCGTTAGCAGTACTTCGCTATCTTTTAGAATACTAAATTCAAAGTTGGTAACATTATTAGCTATAAAGCCAACTTTTAGCTTGTTATCTATTTGAATACTAGTAACTGTAGACTCATTAAAGGACACAATTTGGTCGTTAATCCCATTTTCTACTTTTTTACAAGAAGCAATTAAAAAAAGAATAGCCACTAATAGGATACTTGTTATTTTATTAATTTTTTCCATAATAATTTATTTTAATTATATCCTGTATTTTGGTCTAAATTTGGATTATTATTTCTAACACTTGCTGGCACTGGAAACAAACGCTTATAAGTTTCACCTGGATTAGCAGGTTTGAATAACATAGCCTCTTCCCATTTTCCAAAACGAATCATATCCGTGCGTCTTGTCACTTCAAATGTAAGTTCCAATGCTCTTTCTTTGTAGATCGCTTCTTTAGTCAAACTTGTTAACGTAAACAATTTTTCTGGGTTACTTGGAAAAGCTCTTTTACGAACAATATTTGCGGCTTCCAATGCCTCTGAAATACTTCCTGTAGTCGCACCTTGAAGAATGGCTTCTGCTTTCATTAACAAGACATCTGCTAATCTAAAAACCACAACATCATTACCCGCATTATTACTAACCTGATCCTTATCTGGATAGTATTTAATACAACGTGCTCCAGCTAAACGCCCACCGTTATCTTCGCCGCCTATATCAAACTCAGAACCTGGTAACAAGTTATAGCCATAAGGATCTAAAACTATATTTATCCCGTTATAGATCAAAGGTTGCCCCGTAGAGTTATATTGTTGTCCCCAAAGCCATTGTTGCTTTCTATTATCCTGATCCTCAAACAAGTCAAAGTATGCAGGTTGAGCACTCCAACCATTCCAAGGGTTTGTGTTTAGACCAAACGTAACCCTGCTCGCATAATGAAGAACTTTTAAAAATAAAGAGTTCCCAGTTGCCCTTGTTGGATCAAAAGGAATGGAAAAAATAGGTTCTGTATTTGAAGGCCCATTATCGGGCTTGAATTGAAGTAAGAAGTCATTTTCTAAGGAATACTTATTAGAAGCAATTATTGCATTCGCATGCTCAACTACTTTATCCCAGTATGCAGTACCAGTATATACCTGACCATTCAGGTATATCTTAGCCAAAAGTGCATGAGCAAACCATTTTGTAGGACGAGCATAAGTCGCTTCTGATTTTTCTTCACTCAACTTATCAATATTCTCGTGTAGTTCAGTAGTAATGAACTGAAATATCTGTTCGCGTGGAGTAGTACTTGGCAATGCGTTATCCGAACCAAATGTTGTTACTAGCGGAATATTTCCATAGGCATCCATCATCAAATAATAATACCATGCACGCATAGTCTTAATCTCTGCAATAGTTTGTATCTTTTGTTCCGAGTCCTCCGATTTCTCTAATACGCTCAATACCCTATTACATGTTCCTATAGCATTAAATCCCCAATTCCAAGCATTCCGAACCACTTCATGCGAAGGCGACCACGTATGAAAATGCATATCACGCCACTTCCCTCCATCAAACCAATCTCCACCGCGTGTCGGAATAATCACCTCATCCGAACCAGCAGTTTGTAAATCAAAATAATCTCCAAAATACCCTCTCGCTGATGTATAAACAGGACCAGTCACCGCAACAAACTGTTCTGGAGTCTTTGGAAAAGTAGTTTCACTATAGGCCGAATATACTTCGGTATCTAACTTAGTACATGATGTCCCAGACACTACGAAACCTACAAAAAGTAATATATATAGTTTATTAAATTTCATCTTAATCAGAATTATAAGGTTAAAAACTTAGGTTGACCCCAAAAATAAAAGATCTAGTTTTTGGGTAGTAACTTCTATTGTCAATACCTGGTGCTAAGCCTCCTAGACCAACCTCAGGATCAACACCCGTATAATTTGTCAATACAAATAAATTTTGTCCAGTTACATACAATCTAGCTTGTTTGAAATATTTACTTGCAGATACATTAAAACGATAACCTAAAGTTGCATTGTCTAATCTAAAGAATGAACCATCTTCAATAAAACGACTTGAAGCTATAATTGGAGTTTCAAAAATTCCTTCCTTTACTGCCTCTTTAGCTATATTAGTGACATTAGCCTGTCTTAATCTCGACAAATCAGCTCTTGTTGCATTAAAAATTTGGTTACCATACATACCACGGAAGAACATGTTCAGATCCCAATTTTTGTATTTGAATGTATTGTTCCAACCATATGTAAACTTTGGCAAGGCGTGTCCCATTACCTGATAATCATCTGGCGCTGAAATCTGATCTTGCGTCACTAATTCTCCTGAAGGCTTTTGATAAATTGTTTTTTGAGCTGTTTCATCATAACCAATATATTTAGCTACATAAAATGTACCCAATGGTTGTCCCGGTAATACAATGGCAGCTGTCTGTCCTGACCAGCCTTGTAAACCAATACTTCCTTCATAACGTTGAGAAACACCAATATTCGCTATATTTGATTCTAAAGAACCAACTTTATTCGAGTTATGTGCAAAATTCACCGAAGTATTGTAAGAAAAATTGGTATTAGAATATATACGACCATTTAATACGATCTCAATACCCTTATTGCTCATGCTTGCGCCATTTGCTAATAATCTATTGAATTGATAAGGAGGTGAAGGCACATCGTATTCATACAATAAGTCTTTTGTCTGCTTGTCATAATACTCGATAGACCCACCGAATCTACCTTTTAATATTTCAAAGTCTAAACCTACATTAAACATAGATGTAGTTTCCCATTTTAAATTAGGATTATCATTTTGATTCACACCATATGCATTAACCCATTTTCCATTGTAATAAAACTGCCCATCGCGAGGTCCAAAAAGTAAGATTTGACGGTAAGGGGAAATATTTTGATTACCCGAAACACCATAACCCATTCGAATCTTTAATTCGGAGAAAATCTGCTGCTCCTGCATAAATGATTCTTGAGAGATCCTCCATGCTCCTGAAATCGAAGGAAAAGTTGCCCATCTATTATTAATACCAAACTTAGATGAACCATCTTGACGAAGTGAAGCACTCAACATATACTTATCTTTAAAGTTATACCCCAAACGACCATAAAATGAAATCAGCTTAGATTCCAACATATGTGGATAATCTGTGAATGGATTATACCCTGTGGGTAATGAACCAAGATTCAAATTATTACCTCCTAGATCATCTGACATAAAACCAACAGAAGATGCCCAAATCCCATCATTACTAGTTTCTTTTTGATAAGAGTACCCGGCCATTACATCAAAATGATGATCATTTATTTGCAACCCATAGTTTAAATAGGATTCTAAAATTTGATCTACACTCTTCAAATTAATTCGATCTCCATAACCTCTACCCAATGCCTTTGAATCAAAATCCGTACGATGCATGTAATATTTTTTATCATAATCCTTCCGTTGATAGGATAATATATTAGTCCAAATAAGACCATCAATTATTGTTAAATCAGCTTTTAAATTTCCCAATAATGTGTTATTATGTCTCGTCTCATCTCTCTGATTCAACATTGCAACTGGATTCATATAGTCTGTTCTGCCGGGAACCTGAAAATAACCACCATATTGTTCATAGATAGGATCTGTTGATCGAATAGGTGATGTCGGTAAATAACGTGCAGCACCATTAAAAATACCATAATCAATATGTTGAGATGTATTGACACTATTCGCTAAATTTAATGTCAAATTAAGACGATTATCAAAAGCTTTTTGATCCACACCCAATCGAGCTACTACCCTTTCTAAACCACTACGTTTTACTATTCCCTGATTATTGAAGTAATTCACAGAAGCGTTATAACGTGTACCATCAGATCCTCCCATCAGTGAAAGATTATGATTATGAGAAAAACCGGTTCTGGTAATTTCATCCTGCCAATTCGTATTATGCCCAGCTTCATTTGGATCGACGACCAATCCATATTTCTCTACAAAAGCTTTGTGTTCACTAGCGTTGAGCACATTCACACTACGAGCAATGGATTGGGTAGCCGCATACCCACTATACGATAATACTGGAGCACCGGCTTTTCCACGACGTGTCGTAACAAAAATAACTCCATTTGCTGCTCTAGATCCATAAATAGCGGTAGATGCCGCATCCTTCATAACATCCATGGAAACAATATCATCAGGCGCTACTAATTCTATATTTGCCCCTACAATACCATCAATAACATATAAAGGTGATGAACTAGCAGTTAAAGACGATGGCCCTCTCAATTGAATGGTTGATCCTGCAGTAGGATCACCTCCAGATTGATTAACGGTCAAGCCAGCTACTTTTCCTGCCAAAAGTTGATCAGGAGAGCTGACCACTCCTTTATTAAATTCCTCAGACCCGATACTAGAAACAGAACCCGTTATTTGCTTTTTCTTAGCCACGCCATAACCAATAACTACCACTTCATCCAAATCCTCTGCACTACTTATTAGGTCAAAGTTGAGTGTATTAGCACCCGTTCTTATCATCGTACTTTTACGTGCTTCTAAATAACCTATTACATTTACTATTATTGTATGATTACCTTCTGCAATTCCATTTATTCGATATTGTCCATCAGCTCCAGACGATGTCGCCTGATTAGAGCCCATAACCTTAATAGTTGCCCCAGGCACTGGCGCACCTTGTGCATCGACAATTTTTCCTGTCAGAAAAGTGGCTTGTAGATTGGCATACGTCAAGTCTAGCTGACTCATAAAGAGAATCAGAAGACAAAGTCGTGAATACCACCCCTTACTTAAAGTGATTTTTAGCATTGCTTTAATGATTAGTTTATAGTTTAGTTAAATAAGACAGATGATTACCATCTCTCTCGTATGTTTATAATTTGGTATATAATTTGGGAACGTTCCCAAATCATATTTAAAGATAATAATTTGTCTAATAGACTCCAAATTAAAATAATATAGAATCCTAAAAAGTCGAAATTACTTTTTAACTTAAAGCCTTAAACCTAACGATGCTACCAACACAAAGAAAAACACTGTTTGATATTGTATGCCTATGTATAGGGTTCTTAGGCCTTCAATTTGGTTTTGCTCTTCAAGCAGGAAACATGACTAGAATATTGCACAATTACGGTGCTTACTTAAACGAAATTTCTTTGTTTTGGTTAATACCTCCCTTAACAGGAACATTAATCCAACCAATAATAGGTTATTTAAGTGATCACTCTTTAAAACAGGGTAAAACAAGAATTCCCTTTCTTCTTTCTGGAGGTATCCTAAGTACAATAACTTTATTAGCCTTACCAAATGCCGAACTTTTCATATCAGTGATGTCACCTTTACTTTTTGGTGGATTATTTATTTTCATAATAGATGTCGGATTTAACACAACATTACATCCCTTAAGAACTACTATTACCGACTATCTTCCTGCTTCGCAACAAAATATTGGTTTTACTATCCAAACATTTCTATTAAGTGTAGGCGCAATATTAGGTTCAAGTTTGTCCTATCTCTTGCAACCATATACTGAATCAGCAAACAACAGTATAAATATTATTGCTAAAAATGTTAAATATGCCTTTTATATCGGTGCTGTAGTCTTACTAATAACAATTGTTATTAATAGTTTGGCAATACTTAAACAAGTCCGGAAAGTAGGAAGCACTAAATTAAATAATACTAAAAAAGCTCCAATAAAAATAAATATGATGAATAAACTATTCCTCTTACCAACAAACATTTGGAAAATAGGCATAGTACAATTTTTTAGTTGGACGGCATTTTTTCTTCTTTGGGTATACTTAACACCAAGCTTAGCCCAAGAATACTATCAGCAACTCATGGATGACACACAGACTTTACGACAAGACGAAGCTGGAAATTATACGGGGGTACTCTTTGCATACTATCATCTAGCTGCTGGAATATTTGCGCTCACGCTTCCCTTTTTATTCAAAAGATGGAGTATTCTTGCTGTTCATGGAACATCACTATTATTAGGTTCAGTAGGGTTTATTTGGGTATACACTTCTCAAGATTTAAAAACACTATTCATACCAATGTTATTAATTGGTTTGGCGTGGTCCAGTATCTTAGCGAGTCCATTCATTCTGCTAAGTCACTTAACACCTAAAAATCAAGTAGGTTTTCACTTTGGATTATTCAATATTTTCATCACACTTCCTCAAATTATTATTGGATTAGGTAGTGGCTTCATCATAAAAATAATATTCAATAATCAAGCAATATATGCAATAGCTATAGGTGGAGCATCTTTGTTAATAGCAGCTCTATTAAGCTTCTATTACAGATCTAGCTTTTTAATGAAGAAACACGAGCTACAAGTGAAGAATTAAGTACTACTTCTTGCGGTGCATTGTAGAGTCCATTCCCTTCCATATATGTCAATAACAAACTTGCAGCTTCACGCCCCATTTCTTCAGCAGGTTGTACTATCGTTGTTAATGGAGGAGACAATAAAGAAGCAATCTGCAAACTAGAAAACGCAACAACTTTCAAATCTTGTGGGATAGAAACACCTAATCGATTACATGCGTAATAGGTCGAGAAAGCTAAACGTTCGACTGAAGCAAAAATCCCATCCGGATGTATATGCTTTATTAAATCTGAAATTATAACCTCATTATCTTCATAAGAATTGGTACAGTTGACCACCAGCTTATCATCAAGGGCAATGTCATACTTAAGCAAAGCATCGCGATAACCTAAATAACGTGTTTTACCTATTGACTCCTCCTTATTAACGACCAAATAAGCAATCTTAACACATCCCATTTGAATCAAATGCTCGGTAGCTAGAAAACTACTTTGATAATCATTTGTCACAATACGAGACAAAGGAATGTCATCATACACCCGATCAAAAAATACCATAGGCATTTTTTTAAAATCAATACCAGCAAGATAACTATGATCTTGTCCCTCGCCTGTGACAGACATCAATACCCCATCGACCTTTCCGTTAGAGATACTCGTCACGAATTCCTTTTCTTTATTAAGATCATCGTCCGTAACAAAAATGAGAACATGGTAGCCGTTAGCTTTGGCGACCACTTCAACACCTTGGATAATCTGCGTAAAAAAATTATTAGCTAATTCAGGAACTACTACAGCAATAGTATTACTTCGCTGACCGCGCATCTGGCTAGCATAATGGTTAGGTCTATAATTTAAAGTTCTTGCATAATTTAGAATCCGCTCTTTAGTTTGTGGGTTAATATCACTATTATCTTGAAATGCACGAGAAACCGTGGACTTCGACAAGTTCAAAGCCTTTGCAATAGAGATAATATCAACTTTTGTCATTCTATAAAAGCTTACCCTTTAATTCTATAATTTAACATCATAATGATGTGATAAAAAATCGCATTATATCACCCATCTCTCACATTGATCTAAAAACTCTCGTTTAATATCAGCTCCTATCCCAACCGCATCACTGATTTGAATTGCATAGCCATCGTATTGGATTCCCCCTTCAACAGGATCTTCTAAATGTCCCACCATACAAGTATCCAGATCATAAAATTTGACATTAGGCGCTGCATAAGCAAAGTGGACTTTGGCAGCTAAGGCTAATCGAGACTCCAACATCCCTCCAATCATACAAGGTACATGGTAATCCTGTGCCACCTCTTGAATCTTCAACGCTTCGTGTATACCTGAAGATTTCGAGAATTTGATGTTAATATAATCGCAAGCATCACTTTTACATAAGCGTTCGGCATCATGATGATCATAAACAGACTCGTCTGCCATAATCGGCACAATAGTTTGTGTACGTAGCTCAGGTAATAGATGATCATTATATGTACGCATAGGCTGTTCGCAAAACTGAATTTTGAAAGCTTCCAAACCTTGTAAAGCCTCGACAGCACCTTCATACGTCCAGCCTTGATTAGCATCAATACGAATAGGAATATCAAACCCCACTACTCGACGAATAGCTTTAATACGGGCTATATCATCCTTAGGCTCTTTCCCTAGCTTCACTTTCAAGGCAAAAGCACCGTTTTCCTTAAGAGCTAAAGCCTTTGTAGCCATCACCTCTGGACTAGCAATACCTAGTGTAATATCTGTCATAATATCACGAGGCTCACCACCTAAGAACTTATATAAAGGAACGCCAACATGCTTTGCTGCCAAATCATATAAAGCCATATCAAAAGCGGACTTAATCGTAGCGTTACCGGCTATATAAAGATGCAATTCAGCTAGACGTTCTTCTAGAGCCAACGGATCCTTTCCTTTCCAGATACGTGCAAAATCTTGTGCAATGGCTAAACATGTATTTTGAGTCTCCCCTACAATCATCGGAAAAGCAGAGCACTCACCAACACCATAAAACCCGTGATTAGTATGAATACGGATAAATGTATTTTGGGCATAATCCATCGTACCTGTTGCAATCACAAAAGGTTCCATCGGAATACTTAGTCTGAATATTTCAATTTCGGTGATTATCATAATTAGTCTGTTGTTCTTTCAAAAATAACAAATGAAATCTCATTTTAAACTTATGCGTAAACTATTTTTCAAGAAAAACTCCTTTCACATAGCAACACATGTCTACGTTATACAACAGTATTCATTATTTTGATAGGACCTATTGATAAAATATTTTTTTTAAAACACTAACAAAACTGACAAATGTTTAATCAAATCACAGCTCAATGAACAATACATTAATCAAAGTAGCAGTATTTCTTACTTATTCATATATTTTAACAAAAAAGTTATGATTAAAACATTATTCTGAATATTGTAAAATATTCAATCATTTATTCTAAATAATATATTTTTGAATACTTTTGAATTCAGTTTCAGATACTACGATTATAAATAGACTTTTATGATAAACCATATTCCTTCCTTTTTTAATAAAGAGTTTGCACATGATGCACTGAGAAATATTTTGGTTATTATAATTCCGTCTCTCCTACTCTTCTATACTATAGATATTGAAGTAGCCATACCTTTTGCTGTCGGGGTCATCTTGTCATCCCTTACAGATTTACCTGGTAATAGAAAGGATAAATTAACTACTGCCCTTTGGTGCACCATTTTATTCGCTATCACATCCTTCACCACTACATTCGCATTGCATTATTTATCTTGGAGTATTCTACTCGTTTTAGGTATATGGGGTTTTATATGTACCATGATGATTGCACTGGGACCAAGGTGGGGGGTCATAGGCAACCTAACATTAATTGTCATTAGCTTTACAATTGGTCTAAAACCACAGAATCCCGTTACATTTTCACTTTTCTTTATTTTAGGTACAGCTAGTTTTTTCACAGTAAGCCTGATCCAAGTACATATATCGCCTTATCGATCATTAAAATTTGCAATGCAAGATGGTTTTGCACAAATGGCTACCTTATTAGAAACCAAAATAAAATGCTACGATGAAAAAGCAGACCTCGAGAAGACCTACCGCGAACTGAGTTTACTACATATCAAAATAAGTGAACAATTGGAAAATATTCGTTCATTATTGCTACGAGAACAAAGCTTAGTACACTCTTCCAATACAAAAGATCTTATTTGGTTAAATAAGATCTATCGACTTATCGATCTTTACGAACTACTTATGGGAGTAGATACTGATTATGAAATCATTCGAGAAAAACTGAAAGACACGACCCTACTACACAGCATTAGACATTTATTATTATCACTTTCAAAGGAAATACGGAGTATTGAACAAAAACAAACTCTTGACAGTACTGCTGAGCAAATAAATAGGGAGATAGCACAGCTTGAACTGGAATTAATAAACATAAGTCCTGAAAATAAAACATTAGTCATCCCCATTCTTAAACACATTAAATATATAACGAATATTGTTCAGGAAGTTCAGCAATCTATAATAGCTCCAGATCCTACTTGGGTAAGTGCTATGGCCTATAAGAACTTTGTATCTACAATAAGTAAATCGCAAATAATACACAAACATTTTAAGTCAAAATCACCTATTTTAATCTATGCATTGCGAATGGCCGCTTTACTCTTAGCTGCTGGCCTAATAGGTTATTTACTTCCCGAATACCGATACTCCTCATGGATAATACTAACCATTATACTCGTCGCAAGGCCAAGTTACATCAATACGCAAAAGAGAAATTACGAACGTATAATAGGCTCTTTGATAGGCATTATACTTAGTTTAATACTCTTGCTTATGGCACCTAATAGTACCATACTGTTTATTGTTATGGGAGTAACACTATATGGTTTCTACTTATTCAATAAACCTAACTATCTAATCTGCGTAGTCTTTATAACTATTGCGGTTATTGCCTTTCTTACCTTGTATGAAGGTAATATTTGGGATTTGTTGAGTAGTCGACTAGCATTTACCTTGGCAGGTTCTATTCTTGCCTTGTTGGGCTACTTTGCCCTACCTATTAATCATCAGCGCACGATGAATAGTCTTTCGCATACCTTAATAACGAATTATCACAACTATTATCTCAAGCTACGCGAACGCTTAAGTGAGGATAATATGGATCCACAGGAACTACGGTTGGCCCGTAAACATGCACAGACTTCATTGGCTCAATTATATGACAATCTGGATCAGTTCCAGAAAGAGCCTCGCTACAAGAAAGCCGATTGGACTACAGTCCTGTCCTTTCAAACATTAGCATACCGTATTAATGCATTATTAGTGGGTATATCTATTAGTATTACCAAATCTGTGGAAGATAAAAATGATAGTATTGTTCTCGAACGCCTTCATGGGATTGAGGAG
>CANRHE010000046.1 GCA_947630335.1 uncultured Sphingobacterium sp. | reverse complement strand
CTCAATCTTCTTGGGGTAAGAGAGAAGGGGATCTATGGAAATCAATCGTTTGAAGATTATTTTATAGAATTAAAAAATAAATATAATTCTATCATAGAATTAGAGTATTTCCAATCTAACCTTGAAGGACATATTATTGATAAACTACATGAAGTTGGATTTACATACTCTGGCATAGTTTTGAATGCAGGAGCCTACACCCACACTTCTCTAGCTATTGCAGATGCTATTGCTGCTATTAATACGCCAGTAGTAGAAGTTCATATTTCGAATGTCCATCAACGCGAGACTTTTAGGCATCATTCTTATTTGTCTAAAAACTGTAAAGGAGTAATCTTAGGTTTTGGACTAGATAGTTATAGATTAGGAATCGAAAGCTTGATACTTTAAGGGTATCAAGCTTTCGATTTATTAATCCTTTTACTCGCAAAAAAATTGATAGCGAGTGATATGCATGCACAGGTACACATGACAATTAATGTCGGTCCTTGTGTTTTATTATGAAATAAACTTACCATACCAGAGGATAGAGCTCCTAAAGCCATTTGTAAAAAACCTAATAATGCAGATGCAGACCCAGCATTTGACTTAAAAGATGAAAGAGCCATTGCCGAAGCATTGGGGAAAATAAAACCTTGAAACAATAAATAGAAAAATACTAATCCAATCAGAATATACATGTTTATGACTTGGGTCATTATGAAAATGACCATGAGTATACCTATTGTTGCTTGACCTATGTTAGCTACTTTGCTTATTTGTAACATTGTCCACCTATTTAAAAAATATCGATTTAGTTGTGTCGCCAGAATAAGTGCCGAAGCAACAAAAGCGAAGACTAAACCGTATTGTTTCTGGGTAAGACCATATAGCTCATTGAAAATATATGAAGAACCTGCTAAGTAGGCATACAATCCTGCAGCTGCTATAGCTCCTACAAGACAGTAGCTGATGAAAGTCGTATTAATGAAAACATCTTTATAATTCTTTAGAATAGTTGTTGGTGAAAGAGATGTTTTTCTATTACCATTATAACTCTCTGGAAGTAAGAAGATCGTTGCTAAAAGAATGAGAATACCGATGACAACCAAACTTATAAAAATGTAATGCCAGTTGAAATGCTCTAGTAAAAATGCGCCAGCAGTAGGTGCTAGTATGGGAGAAATTGCTACTACTAACATTAAAAGACTAAATACTCGTGCAGCTTCTCTACCTTCATAATAATCTTGAATTATTGCACGTGAAGCTACCATGCCAGCACAACTACCTAATGCTTGTAGAAAACGCAACAGAATTAAGGTGTTGATATCTGTAACGAAAACACATGAAAAGGTTGTTAATATATAGATACATAAGCCTACAATTAATGGTTTTTTTCGGCCAAATTTATCAAGTAAAGGGCCATAAAATAATTGACCAATGGCAATACCTATAAAAAATGCTGTAAGAGATAATTGAACCTTATCTATGGTAGTGTTAAAATCATTCGCAATAGTATCGAATGCTGGTAAATACATATCTATAGAAAAAGGACCTATTGCGGAAAGTAAACCTAAAATAAAGAGAACTGTTTTTTTGTTTGATTGCACTATGTGTTATTAAGGTGTATGTGTATTTAATTGTAAAAGCCCCTTTGGAAGGGGCTTTCATTATTTTGCTTTTGGTCGTTTTCTAAAGATTAAATATAAACCCGCAATGATAAATGGGATACTTAAAAGCTGCCCCATATTAAAGGTCATATTACTTTCAAAATCAACTTGATTTTCTTTATAAAATTCAATTATGAAACGTATGGTGAATAGTGATACCAAAAATATTCCAAATAATAACCCTGGTTTTGGTTTATGATTCTTTTGGTAAATTGACCATAGAATCACAAAAAGAATTATATAACCTAAGGCTTCATAAAGTTGTGCAGGATGTCTTGGAAGTAAATTTAGTTCGTTGGGTGTTAGATTTGCTTTCTCGAATATTACTGCCCACGGTAAATCTGATTCTGTAGGTTTACCAATAATCTCAGAGTTGAAAAAATTACCTATTCTTATTAATGCCCCTGCAATAGGAACAACTAATACTAAGCGATCGGCAATCCATACGAAGTCTGTCTTTGTTTTTTTAGCATACATATACAAAGCTATCAGTATACCTATGGCTGCACCATGAGAAGCAAGTCCTTGAAAACCTGTAAATTCCCAGCTTCCATTTACTTCTCTAAAGGGAATGAAAATCTCTAGGAAATGGTATTTATAATAATCTGACCATTCGTAGAAGAAGCAATGTCCTAGTCGCGCTCCTATAAATGTCCCTAAAAAAATGTAGATCGTTAACTGATCTAAGTTTTCTTGAGTTTTTCCCTCAATCTTGAATATACGTAACATCAAGACATAAGAAACAACGAAAGCTAATAGCCAACACATGGAATAATAACGTATTCCAAAAGAGCCAATTTTAAAAATTTCCTCTGGAATATTCCAGTGAATCGCACTTAAAACTAATTCCATAAATTGTTTTTTGAACCGTAAAGATAAGCACATAAATTTATTTATAACCATATTCGAAAAGGAATAGATTATAATTTTTGGATTAGGAGAATTATTTTTATTTTGTGAGCAAACAAATGTGAAATGGCAAAGAAGAATAATGAAGATGTAAAACACGAAGCGGTAGTTACAAAAGATTCGCTAACATTTTTTGAAAAGTATATTAATAATCCTTCACCTACGGGGTTTGAATGGGAAGGTCAGAGACTTTGGCTAGATTATTTAAAACCTTATGTAGATACGACATATATTGATAACTACGGTACCGCGGTAGGCATAATTAATCCTGACGCCAAGTATAAAGTTGTCATAGAAGCACATGCAGATGAGATTTCTTGGTTTGTTAATTATATAACTAAGGATGGTTTGATTTATGTTATTCGCAATGGTGGTTCCGATCATCAGATTGCGCCGTCTAAGCGTGTCAATATTCATACTGAGAAAGGAATGGTTAAGGCTGTATTTGGATGGCCAGCTATTCATACTCGATCAGGAGAAAAGGAAGAATCACCTACTTTAAAAAATATCTTCTTAGATTGTGGATGCACTAGTAAAGAAGAAGTAGAAGCATTGGGTATTCATGTTGGTTCGGTTGTTACTTATGAAGACGAATTCATGGTACTTAATGATCGTTATTATGTTGGCCGAGCATTAGATAATCGTGCAGGGGGATTTATGATAGCTGAAGTAGCTAGATTGCTCAAAGAAAATAAAAACGATTTACCTTTTGGATTGTATATTGTAAACTCTGTACAAGAAGAGATAGGGCTTCGTGGTGCGGAAATGATTGCAAATTATATTAAGCCTAATGTAGCAATTGTTACGGATGTAACGCACGATACACAGACCCCTATGATTAATAAAATTACACAAGGAGACTTGGCTTGTGGTAAAGGTCCTGTAGTTTCATATGCCCCTGCAGTACAGATTAATCTGAATAAGCAACTTATAGCGGTAGCGGAGAAGAATAATATTCCTTTTCAACGACAAGCATCTTCGCGATATACAGGAACAGATACAGATGCTTTTGCTTATTCAAATGGAGGAGTTCCTTCGGCTCTAATTTCATTACCTTTACGTTATATGCATACCACGGTTGAAATGGTACACAAAGAAGATGTTGACAATGTGATAAGATTAATTTATCAGATGTTGTTAACGATTGAGGATGGCCAAGATTTTAGAACATTTACAAAATAATAAATAACAATATAGAGATGAGTGAGAATAATTTAAACAATCCCGAAAACAACGAAATCAGCATTGAATTAAGTGAGGAGATAGCTGAAGGTGTATATGCTAACCTAGCTATTGTAACGCATTCTAATACAGAATTTGTATTAGATTTTATTCGAGTAATGCCCGGTGTTCCTAAAGCAAAAGTAAAATCAAGAGTAGTATTGACTCCAGATCATGCAAAAGCTTTATTGCGTGTTTTACAAGATAATATTACCCGATTTGAGGCGCAAGGAAAAACAGCTGCTCCAACAGGTCCTATTGATGTTCCTTATCCATTAGATTTTGGAAATTCTAAAGGCGAAGCTTAATATAAAAAAAGCTCTATCTATTACAGATAGAGCTTTTTTTATACTTTGGTACTACTTTTGTTCATTTTTACGGTATAAATAGGATAACAAATTATGGATGTAAATGTTAGAACACTAACTAAAAAGGATTATAGTGATTTAAAAAAGTCCATGACCGAAGCTTACCACGGAATAGGTGATGTATGGACAAAAGAGAATATTGTAGACTTAATTGAAGCTTTTCCTGAAGGGCAGATCTGTGTAGAAGCAAATGGACATGTAGTTGCTTGTGCTTTGTCGCTTATTATTAATTCAAAAAAAACTAACATCTATAAAAGTTATTATGAGATTATTGATGATGGGAAGTTTAGTAAACATGATTATGAAGGAGATACTTTATATGGAATAGAAGTTTTTGTTCATCCTGATTTTCGCTCTCTTCGACTAGGAAGACGATTATACGATGCTCGTAAAGAGTTGTGCGAACAGATGAATTTGAAATGTATCATTGCGGGTGGACGCATCCCTAATTATTTTAATTATGCTGATGAGATGAGTCCTCGAGTTTACATTGAAAAAGTAAAGCGTAAAGAAATTTATGATCCCACTCTTACTTTTCAGCTTTCTAATGATTTTCACGTAAAGAAGATACTCAAAAACTACCTTCCTGAAGATACAGAATCTGGACAGTTTGCAACTCTTTTAGAATGGAATAATATCTATTATGATCCCGATTCTAGATCTAGCTCCACCAGTAAACAAACTATTCGTCTTGGCTTAGTGCAGTGGCAAATGAGATTGTTCTCTGATATTGAAGAGTTTTATGATCAAATAGAATTTTTTGTAGATACAGTAAGTGATTATTCTACGGATTTTATTATGTTTCCGGAATTCTTCAACTCTCCTTTAATGCGTCCTTACAATGACTTACCCGAACGTTTGGCGATGGAGAAACTCGCTGAGCATACAAAAGATATTTGTGATCGTATACAGCAGTTTGCAGTTTCGTATAATGTAAATATTATAGCAGGATCTATGCCTCTAGTTGAAAAAGGGAAGTTATACAATGTTACTTATCTGTGTCATCGTAATGGGCAGATTGATTCTTATCGTAAAGTGCATATTACTCCTAATGAATTTAAATATTATGGTATGGTAGGGGGCAATGAAGTTAAAGTCTTTGATACGGATTGTGGCAAGATTGGTTTGTTGATATGTTATGATGTGGAGTTTCCTGAATTAAGCAGAATATTAGCTGACCAAGGAATGCAGATTTTATTTGTACCTTTTATGACCGATACGCAAAATGGTTATATTCGTGTTCGCCATTGTGCCCAAGCACGTGCTATTGAGAATGAGTGTTATGTTGCTATTGCTGGCTCAGTAGGTAACCTTCCTCGCGTTAATAATATGGATATACAATACTCACAATCTGCAGTATTTACGCCATCAGATTTCTCATTTCCTAATAATGCTATTAAAGCTGAAGCAACTCCTAATACAGAAATGGTCCTAATTGCCGATGTCGATTTGTATGCACTCCGTGATTTACACGAGTATGGTACAGTAAAAGTCATGAAAGATCGGAGGAGTGATCTCTATGAAGTAAAGCTGTTAAAATAAAAAGAACCTTCCTTCTTATCATAAAGATAAGAAGGAAGGTTCTTTTTTCGTAAAACTATTAAATTACAGTAAATAAATGTTATCTTGATGTAAGTTTAATTTACGTTCTTCATCCCATATACTGACTTGTACTTCTCCGATGTGTGACAACTTCAGTAAAAACATACACACTCTTGATTGTCCAATTCCACCTCCAATTGACTCAGGCAATTCATCATTTAACAACATCTTATGAAATGATAGTTCAACTCTGTCTAGGCAGTGTCTAATTTCTAGTTGTTTTAATAATGCGCTTTTGTTAACACGTATACCCATGGAAGATAATTCGAATGCACTATTTAATACAGGGTTCCATACTAATATATCCCCATTAAGCCCAGCCGAACCTGTCTCATTTATTGTACTCCAATCATCATAATCAGCTGCTCGCCCGTCATGTGGGAAGCCATTTGAAAGTTCTCCACCAATCCCATACAAAAACACAGCACCATATTCTTTGGCAATTAGGTTTTCTCTTTCTTTAGGTGTTTTATCTGGATAACGATTTAATACTTCTTGTGAAGAAAGAAAAGTTATAGTTGGAGGTAAGATAGCTTTTTTTTCAGGATACTGTTCTTCAACTGCTTTTTCTGTTGCTACTAATGCCTCATAAATATTATTAACCGTCTTTTTCAAATAGGCTAAATTTCTGTTCTCAGGAAGAATAACTTTTTCCCAATCCCATTGATCTACATAGATAGAGTGAATTGGAGAGTAGTCTTCATCTGGACGAAGTGCTCGCATATCTGTGATGATTCCTTCTTGGGCTTCAATTTCTAGCTCTTTAAGGCGTACCCTTTTCCATTTTGCTAAAGAATGAACGACTACAGCTCGTTGTTCATTAAGTGATTTTATTGGAAAAGCAACAGGTCTTTCAATACCATTTAAATCATCATTTAGTCCCGTCCCGTCTAATACTATTAAAGGGGAAGAAATTGGAATAAGATTCAATATATTTTTTAGCTTACCGGCAAAAGTTTCTTTTACGAAAGTTATCGCTTGTTCTCTTTTTAATAAGTTACGTCCCATGCAGTATGTTTTATAGTTTACACAAGAATATTTTGTGAATTGTTTTTATTAATATTTTAATGAACTATTGCAAATGTAGTTAAAAATGTAAACAAAGTAGCTATAATTTGGTTAATTGTTAAAAAAAATGGAGATTCATTGAAATGAACCTCCATTTACTGTAATATTGTTAATATTTTATACCGAAAAGCTTTCTCCACATGCACAAGTACGAGAGGCATTTGGATTATGGAACTCAAATCCTTTGCCATTAAGTCCATCAGAATAATCTAATTCTGTACCTGCTAAGTATAAATAGGATTTAATGTCAAGGCAAACTTTAATTCCTTTGTCTTCGCAAAATTGGTCTCCTTTTTTTTCTTCATTGTCAAAGTTTAGCTTATAAGATAAACCTGAGCATCCTCCGCTCTCTACTGCAACACGCACAAAATAATTCTCATCGTATTGTTCATCCTTCATAATTTGAAGGATACGCTCTTTTGCTTTATCTGTTATAGTGACCATATTATGTATTCGTTTAATTAGGTAAATGCAAATTTCGTAATAATATTACCAATATCCATCAATAGATGGTTTGTCTTCTGTCATAAATTAATCTAATATACCCTCTTTATACATTTTCCAAATAGGAGATGACGCTCTAATTTGTTCAATAGCATTTTTTAAATCTTGTATTACAATATCAATTTGTTCTTTTGTGTTGTACTTTGAAAAAGAAAACCGAATACAACAACGACTTTCTTCGTTATTCAGGTTCATGGCTTTAAGTACATGAGATGGTTCTGATACTCCTGTCATACATGCTGAGCCAGATGATACTGCAATGTTTGACAATTTGATCATTAATTCTGAACTATTTACGTATTTGAAAAATATATTACTAGTGTTAACTATTCTTTTAGCATGTAATGAAAGTATTTTACAATCCTCAATATGATTATTTACATTCCTTTCAAAATAATTTCTTAGCTCTTCAACCTCATTATTCACTTTTTGACTAACATTTTCAATAGCTTTTGCCATTCCTATAATATTAGCTGTATTATATGTTCCTCCTCTTAGTCCATTTTCTTGTTTCCCTCCTAATATTAATGGTTCAATTTGAATAGGTTTTGATTTTCTGCGTATAAATAGAGCGCCAATACCTTTGGGGCCATGAAATTTGTGTGCACTAATGCATAATATATCTATTGGTATTTGAGAAAGATCTATTTCTTCTTTTCCTATTGATTGGGTAGCATCACAAAAGTAAAGTACATTTCTTTCTTTACATATTTCTGCAATTTCTTCGATAGGATATTTCACTCCTGTTTCATTGTTAGCAGACATTAGACAAACTAATATGGTTTCTTTTTTAATAGCTGATTTTAAATAGTTAATATTCAATTCGCCATTTTCATTCACTGGAATATAAGTGATTTCAGCACCTTTTTTTTCTATAGCTTCACATGTTGTAATTACAGCTTTATGTTCCGTAGCACCTATTATTATATTTTTCCCAATCGATTGGTATCTCTCAAATACTCCTTTAATCACCGTTGTTATGGACTCTGTAGATCCGCTAGTGAAATAAATTTCTTTAGGATCTACCTTTAATTTTTTTGCGATAGATATTCTAGATTCTTCTATTGCATGATGAGTAAGTCTTCCCATCTTATGTTGCGTACTCGAAGCATTTCCATAATCTTCTTTTAAATAAGGGAGCATAGCTTCTAAAACATTAGAGTCAATACGTGTTGTAGCGTTATTGTCAATATATATCATATTTAAAGTTATTTAAAATAATACAATGTATACATGCTATTAAGTATAAAATTCATACTTTTAATTTTAAAGAAATATAACATGCATACAGAAGAGATTCAAAACCGAATTGGAAAATTACTTGATTTAATAGTTCTAAAAGTACCAGACTTTGTTGCCGCTATAGTCATTCTTATTATTGGTAAATATATTATCAAGTTTGCTTTAAAATTGATTCAAAAAAGATTTGAACGTAGAGAACTGGATCGGTCAGTGTCTGGATTCATCATGAGTTTAATTAAATTTGTATTTTATGCTCTGTTAATTCTTACTGTAGCTAGTACACTAGGTATTCAAACTACATCATTTATCGCAGCCTTATCAGCATTCGGTTTGGCAGTAGGTATGGCTTTACAAGGGAGTTTGTCAAATTTTGCGGGTGGTGTATTAATTTTAGTTTTTAGACCCTTTGAAGTCGGAGACTACATTGATTCGGCTAACGGCTCAGTAGGTACTGTTGAAAAGATCGATTTATTATATACCAAGATTATAGATGATAATGGTATTTGTGTATTTAGTCCTAATGGTACTTTAGCCAACTCTGTTGTACGTAATTTTACAAAGATAAAATCTCGAAGATTTCAATTTATTATCGGTATTGGTTATGATGATAACATAAAAGATGCTAAAGAAACTATCTTAAACGTTTTAAGGAAAGAGGATACCGTTGAGTCTACCCCTGAGTTAGAAGTTTTTGTAGGTGAACTTGCTGATAGTTCTGTCAACTTGACTATTCGTGGGTGGGTCAAACGCGAGGTTTACTGGGCAACGGTGAATACCCTTCGAGAAAAAATTAAAATTGCATTGGATGAAAAAGGTATTTCAATCCCATATCCACATACAGAAATTTTGATAAAGGAAGATAACTAATTAGTTATAAATATGTAATGAATTAGCATTATCTATTGCTACCAAAATAGATAATGCTAATATATGCCTATCTTGTCTTCAAGAAATCTTTTTCTTTATTCCAAGTAAAAGAGGTAAATAATATAGCAAATAAACATGCTGCTGCAATTGCTTCAAATGACATGTTCCAGCCACTTTTGTCAACTATTGCACCTAATGCGGCATTCGCTAACAAATCGCCAATGAAATAGCCGAATAGCCCAGTTAATCCAGCAGCTGTTCCTGCTGCTTTTTTAGGAACAAGGTCTAATGCTTGTACACCAATGAGCATTACAGGGCCATAAATTAAAAAACCAATTGTCCATAATGAAAGATTGATAATCCACTTATGTTCGCCAGGGGTAAGCCAATAGAATAGTACTGCTACTAGGGTCAACGTCATATAAATAATCGTAACTGGAGCACGGCGTCCATTGAACAATTTATCACTCATTATACCGCACAATAGTGTTCCAGGTATTGCAGCCAATTCATATATTGATGCTGACCAAGCTGCTTCTGACGCTGAGAATAGCTTGTCTTCTTGTAAGTAGGTAGGGGCCCAGTTGATAATACCATTCCGAACCAAATATACAAAGGCGTTTGCAATCGCAATGAACCATAATAGCTTGTTATTAAGTACATATTTGAAAAATATCTCTTTGGCACTTAGTTCTTTCTCTTGTGATGCTTTATAGGTTTTGGGATAGTCATTTTTGTACTCTTCAATTGGAGGTAAACCACAAGATTGAGGAGTATCTCTGATTAAAATGATTGATAATATCGCTACAGCAAGTGCCGCCATCCCAGGGAAATATAAAATTGCTTTCCAGTCCATAAACAATTCCACTCCAAGAATGGCCAAAGGACCTACCAAAAATCCACCTACGTTATGAGCCAAATTCCAAATAGACATAGTTGTACCTCTTTCTTTTATAGAAAACCAATGTACAACGACTCTAGCGCATGGTGGCCATCCCATACCCTGTACCCATCCATTGATGAATAACAGAATAAACATTATGGTTACGGATGATGTTGCAAAGGGTACAGTACCCATAAATATCATTGTCAGTGAGGAAAGTATCAGACCTGTAGCTAAAAAAAATCGTGCATTCGATCGGTCCGAGACATTTCCCATTAAGAATTTACTAATCCCATAGGCAATAGAAATTGCAGACATCGCAATTCCTAACTCCGCTTTAGAATACCCAAATACATCTTGTAGATCTTTTACTGCAAATGAGAAATTCTTTCTAACAAAATAATAACCAGCATAGCCAATAAAAATTCCTAAAAAAACTTGCAAGCGTAGTTTCTTATATTCAGGATCAATACGATTTGCTGGTAATAGGTGTTTATGTGCAGCTGGTTTGAAAATATTAAACATGCGTTTTATTAAAATAGGTTAGGGTAATCACTAATTATACCATCCACTTTAAGGAGTTCAAGAGCTTGAATCTCTTCTTTAGAATTGACAGTCCAGGGTATGATTTTGATGCCAAGTGCATGAGCATCTTTAACATATTTTTCAGTAACAAGCTTATAATTAGGACTGATAATAAAAGGAGTGAATCCTAATTCATCTACAAGTTCTTGAATTGTTTTAGTATTTTTTCCATCAATCAGGTACGAGGTCTTAATTTGTGGATACGCTTTATGAATATATTGTATAGTCCTTTTGTCAAAGGATTGAATAACAGTCCGAGGTGCAATATTTTTCTCAAGAACAACTTCTAAAACTAAATCCGAAAACTCTTGAGGAGCTGGATGTGCTTTGTGATCGTTACCTTCTTTACTCTTCGTCTCAATGTTATAAAACATAGGTGCAGTACGCATCTCCTTTGCATATGCTTCTGAAGCATCAATCAAATCACTTAACAATGAAATTGAAGTGCTGATTTTTTTTTGTTTAGGAAAATCAACATTACCTTTTCTACCAATATCGAACTTAGAAAGCTCTTGGAAAGTATAATTGTATAGGAGGGCTTTATTGTCTTGTTTTGACAACTCTTTACCTGTTTTGTAAGTAACAAATTTTGGGTTGAGAAAGTCATCGTGATAGACTACTACTTTTTTATCTTTTGTGATATGACAATCCATCTCCAATGTCGTTACTTTTGGTAAGTCTATAGCAACTTTCATTGCTCCAATAGAATTTTCTGGATATAAGCCTCTAGCACCTCTATGACCTTCATAAGAGAACGCCGGAAAATCTTTATTGTGTGTAGATTGAAGCGTAGTTTTTTTCGATAGATTACACGAAGTGAGAACTCCCAAACCTAAAGAAAAAGCAATTATAGATAGATATTTTTTTTTCATATTTTATGTTTTGAAGGATGATTATTTAATTCGGCATCGAAGTTAATAAATAATCATCCTTTTGTCTATAATTAAAGGTTTCCTAACTAAATTGTTATTTCATCGCCGTAGAAAAAGCTTTAGGCCTTACCATCGTTTCTTCGTATATTTTTCCAAAACGATCTGTAACTTTAATTTTCAAAGTACTGGTAGCAGATGTAGCTTTCACTTTAAACATATGTGATGTGTTATCTGCATCAAATGTTGGTGTTGCATTGACATTTAAACGTTTCATTCCATATGAAATGATATGAAGCGGATCTCTTGAAGTTACGCGTTGTACTGGCAATGATTTTTCATTCTCTGTAACCGTTATATTCCATTTTGGATCGTAGCCCCAAATATTTATAAGAACCTCATTATTTTTATTTTCATTAGCATAGTTGTAGGCATATTGAGGAATAAGTGCTTTAAACTCATTTTTTGCATTAGGTGCAAATGCGCTTGTAATATGAACATTATTTAAATCATAAGCTCTGAATTGATAATCCTTATCATAACCAATTGATTTATATTGCCATTTAATAGAAGGCCCATTCATTTCCCATATCGTATACCCACCAGGACTTCCATCTGGCGAGATATGGTTATTGGCATAACCGTTATTTCCAGTCCACCACCATGTAGCACATACAGCGGCCATATTATGCTCCATAATTTTTTCATCCCGCGGAATTCGATAGTTTACATGGGTATGTCCAGTTAAAATATGTACTTCATTAAACTTTTCTAATAACGCTATTAAATTAGCTGCATTACTAATTCGATAGTTTGGCAATTCTCCTTTTTCTGAAGGCGCATTATGAATTTGAATATGGGTTGCAACTACAATAGGGGTAGTGTTATTTACGTTTTCTAAATCTTTTGCTAGCCAGTCTAATTGTTGTTGTGTTATTTTACCATTATAATTTTTTTGACCTATAGTACCTTGACTTGCTCCTGCATTAATATACTCCGTGTCATCCAAAACAACATAGTGTACCTTGCCTATATTAAAGGAATAGTAGGTGGGACCCAAATTATTTCTAAAGGCTTTCTCAGATTCCCAATCATTAGCAATATAGGGGTCGTTATCATGATTTCCAATAACATTAAATATTGGTGCATTTACATTTTTTATTTGTTGTATGTAGTTCGGTATAGTGAAATTATTACTATACCAGTACGTTTCCCAAGTCAAATCACCTAAAGTAAGCCCATAAACTTTCTTACCTTGGCTTTCATATGTGGCAATTACTTCGTTAATATCTTTTACAAAACCATTTTGAAATTGTTGAATATCATTTGAGCGGTTCGCTAAATGTAAATCTCCAATACTTAATAAGACGTGATCATCATTATTTACCGCTACTAATTCAAAATCTCTTATTTCCACCTGCTTATCTTCAGCATTCAAAGTTTGATAGAAGATTGGTAAGTTGTAGTTTTGATCTTTCATTTCGTAGTTGCTCGGCATTGAAACAAAAACATATCCTGTCTGTTTCTTTGAAGAAAGATAATATATACCATTCTCATCTGTTTTTGCAACCTCGACACCATCTGATACTATTACGTTTGCCACACCTTTTCCATTGCTGTAAACCGTTCCTTTTACTGTTTTTCCAGCAATATCTGGGATTGATGGATTGAAAATAAATTGGAAGTTACTTGCTCCAAGTTGTCTGTAGTTATTACCTCTTTTTAAAGCAATAGTATAGAAACCTTTTTTGAAATCACTCGTTGTATTTAGAATAATTCCTTCTGGCGAGATACTAGCAATTGGTAAAGTTATTATCTGCGATTGATTATCTCTTGGCGAGAATGTAATTAAATCTCCCTGTTTGAAACCAGTTCCCTTAATCTCTATGGAAGAATTTGAGGATAGATAATAGTTCTTAGGTATCTGTAGGTTATTGACATCAACACTAACGACTTCAGTTTTATTTTCGGTATTGATATGTGGCGTAGTTTTCGCACAGGATGCGTTCGCTAAAGTGATCGCAAGCAACGTGTAAAAGAATGCCGATTTTTTGGTTTTAATTATTTTCATTTTTAGGTTTTTTGTTTTTCACTCTAAAAACAATTTGCAGATCAAAGACTTGAACTGCAAATTGTTAAAATTATTATTCTTGAATTGTTATACCTTCTCCAGTTTCTATATCAGAGAGTACTGACTCTTTGGACATAGATATAATGGTGGCATTCCTTGGTTCGATCCATTTTCTTGTATTTATATCAAACTTGCCTCCAAGCTTATAAAAGATACCTGTTCCACTATCTAAACTTTCTTTGCTTTGATGCGGGAATCTGAAATCATTATTACCATTTCCCATAGAAAAGAATGGCGTTAGATCCCCGGTTTCAATACTAAATTGTGAATAAAGGTCTGTGTTACCAATACGATATCCAAGTGTTTTGTCTTCGCTAATAATGGATGCTGTTCCATTTCCACCGTAAAAAATTACATCTATTGGGATTGATTGTTCCGAAACGTTGGTGCCAATAAAAACAGCTATACCTCCTGCATTTCCACTATTTGGCATTAAACCAGAACTTTTATCACCAAATCCATCACCAGTATTTGTACCATAATTAATAAACCTTATCCAATTTGCATTATCTATTTTAGTAGAATTGGCTCCGTTGATGCGCATTTGGTGACCTCCCACATAGAAGTATTCGCCTTTTTTGACAGAGCCTGACGTTAGATTGAATTTGTATGTACGTGTACCTCCCGATGCCCATCCAGCACTATGTAATACGCTCCCTGCATTTGTCGAGGTCACCAAAGAAAAAGGAACCTCTTTGAAGTTAATATCCACATTTGCTTTCAATTGAATGTATTCATAATTACCGTCAGATCCACTTGCATCAGGCAGAAATCCAGTAATAATAACTGGTGAAGAACCAATGTATTCAGGTACTTCAGGGTCTGAAACATCTAATATATCTGTTTTATATCTCGGATAAATACTGTAATTTGATGAAGCATCCAGTGATGAACCTAACATTATTCCAGAAACAGTGATATTACGTGGTACACTACTTTGTGCAAATGAAGCCGTTTTTTGAGTTACAATATTAAGAGTATCAGCACCATTAATCATTAGTTTATTTCCTACGAATACTTCATCTGCTTCAGGTTTTGGGTACATTTGGCCACCAAGAACACGGACTAATGTACCCTCATAATTTTGCGGCGTACTTTTAATAGCAGATGCTGTTGCATTAATAATTTTAATTGTATTTACATTGGATACTTTAGTAATATTGCTGGTGTTTAAACCCTCAATTACAAGATATCCATTTCTTTTAAGTGTGGTATTCTCGATATTTACTACAATAGAATCTCCAGGTAAATAATTAGAAGCTTCTTTTCCTACATACAAGGCCATTCCTCGTAATCTATTTCTTTTCCATTGTTGTAATATTATCGTTCCCTCTGGCATATTGCCCTCACTGTGGTCCGAAATTACTACGCCGTAAATTGTAGAAGCACCAGACAAAGCACTTTTATCGAGCTTAATTTCTTTACCCTTATGTAAAGCTCTTACATCCTCAAGCGCAATGTAAGGACTTAATTCACCTAAATATTCTTTATCCTTTGTCTCGCACGATTGTGTCGTCCAGAGTACTACGAATAAACTAAATAATTGTAGGACTAGTGTTTTAATATTTAAATTTCTTTTCATGATAAATGACGTGTTTATTATGGTTTTTGCCACCATACTAATGTGTTTATATTATCAGCTCCTTGTTGTTCTAAAGCTTTT
>CANRHE010000045.1 GCA_947630335.1 uncultured Sphingobacterium sp. | reverse complement strand
CAGAGCCGAAAAAGCGCTTCTTTTAATCCAACAACTATATGCGGTAGAACGGCAGGCCAAACAAGAGGAACGATCTGACCAAATGATCAAGGAGCTACGACTTGAAAAGTCATTACCGGTCATCAACGATTTGGGCAAATGGATCTTTAAGGAAATAAAGAACACACTACCTAAGAGCCAGATCGGCAAAGCGATGGCCTATGCCTATGCACGCTGGGACGCGTTATCGGCCTATTTATACGATGGGAATCTACAAATCGACAATAACCTTGTCGAAAACGCCATAAGACCCGTGGCGCTCGGGAGAAAAAACTACCTCTTCGCTGGTAGTCATGAGGCTGCACAACGCTCGGCAATGATCTACTCGTTCTTTGCGATCTGCAAAAAACACGAAGTGAACCCCTTCCAATGGCTGAAATATACCCTGGAAAACATCATGTCCATAAACCACAAAAACCTGAAGGACCTCTACCCGCAGAACTATAAAAAAATAGTTCTGCAATCAAACATGTAGTTCATAGGGCGGATACGTTTGAAGTGTAGTTTTATCTATATTACTGGATTTGGTAACCGTATAGATGTCATCTCTAGAAATTTCTTCCATTATCTAGTAGTTAAGTTTTACTAAATATAAGGAAATAACATTCTACATTTCTTTTAATTATAAAAGAAATGTAGAATGTTATTTAGCAAAGTATTTTTCTAAGATATAAGCTAAATCTTCCGGTGTATCTATAGCTTCATTGTTGTGGTTGGAAATTGCTGTTTGGATAGTATAGCCATTATCAATCCATCGTAATTGTTCCAAAGCTTCTGTTTGTTCTAAGTTAGATAATGGAAGTTTACTTACTTCTTTTAGTGTGTTAACTCTAAAACCATATATGCCAATATGGTTAAAATATGTTTGATTTTCTAACCACTTATCTGCTTCGACTTCTCGTTGGAAAGGTATGGCCTGCCTTGAAAAGTAAATAGCTTTTCCAGAGCTGCTAAGTACAACTTTTGGTTTGTTTTCATTGAAAAGTTCTTCATTGGTTTCTACTTTTCGTACCAAAGTAGCTATATCCGTACCTGGAGTTTCAAAACATGATATTAATAAATCAATTTGTTCAGGATCGATCAACGGTTCATCACCTTGAATATTAATGGCAATATCAAAACCGTGTATATTTTCTAATACTTCAGCGCAACGATCGGTACCCGATTGATGATTTTTATCTGTCATGATTACTCGCCCACCAAAACTTAATACATGGTCATATATACGTTGATCATCTGTTGCTATAATAACCTCGTTAATTTTTGATGCTTGTTTAACTTGATTATATACGCGTTGGATCATTGTTTGTCCAGCAATATCTATTAAGGGTTTTGCTGGAAACCGGGTAGAAGCATATCGAGCAGGAATTATACCTATTACTTTCATAGTACGGAATTAAATATTGATGCTAAATTATAAAAAAAGCTGCCAATATTGGCAGCTTTCATAGATAAGATTATTTTGCTTAGTGAATGAATAATAGTTCGCGTAATTTTGGCAATGGCCATTTGGCATCGTCTACTATTTTCTCTAATTTATTGACGTGGTAACGAATATCATCGAAGTATGGCTTAACAATTTCATCGTAAGCAATTGCTTTTTCACGATGATCTTCAATAGTATTGGCTGATTTTCTAGCTTGACGCATCTCTTCGGCTTTTTCCAAGATAGTATTTACATGTTTCGAAATACGTTCGACCAAATTAAGTTGAGATGAGTACGCTTCTTTCGATAAGCCCAACTCTTTCAAACCTTTTACGTTCGTAATTAATTCATTTTGATAAACAAAACAAGCTGGAGCAATTTGACTATTTACCACTTCACCAATCATTCTAGCTTCAATTTGTAGCTTTTTGTAGAAGTTTTCTAATAAAATTTCATGTCGTGCTTCCGATTCACGTCTTGAATAAATACCCAAACGTTCGAATAGTTCTAAAGATTCCTCTTTAACGTAAACATCTAAAGCTTTTGGCGTAGATTTGATATTTGATAAACCTCTTTCGATAGCCTCATTAGCCCATTCATCGCTGTAGCCATTCCCTTCAAAGCGAATAGCTTTTGATTCTTTTATATATTTACGAAGAACATTTAGAATAGCTAAATCTTTTTTAGTTCCTTTTTTAATCTGTTTATCTACCTCCACTTTAAATTCTAATAATTGTGCAGTAACAATTGTATTTAGAATGGTCATTGGTAAGGCCGAGTTAGCTGATGAACCTACTGCTCTGAACTCAAATTTATTACCTGTAAACGCAAATGGAGAGGTACGATTACGATCAGTATTGTCTAATTTTAATTCCGCAATTTTAGGGATTCCATGCCATAAATTAGCTTCCGCTTTTACTTTTTTGATTACACGTGCAGATTCTATTTCTTCCAATAATTCATCTAATTGAGAACCTAAGAAAATAGAAATTATTGCTGGAGGAGCTTCATTAGCACCTAAGCGGTGATCATTGGAATGGCTAGCAATAGAAGCACGTAATAAATCGGCATATTGGTGTACTGCTTTAATGGTATTGACAAAGAAAGTCAAGAACATTAAATTGTTTTTAGGCGTTTTTCCTGGTGATAGTAAATTGACACCAGTATTAGTTATTAATGACCAGTTGTTATGTTTACCAGAGCCATTAACTCCTGAATATGGCTTTTCGTGTAATAATACTTTAAAGTTGTGACGAATAGCTACCTGCTCCATTAGGTTCATTAACAGCTGATTGTGGTCAATAGCTAAGTTTATCTCTTCATACATCGGAGCACATTCAAATTGCATCGGTGCAACTTCATTATGACGAGTTTTTAGAGGGATACCTAACTTCAAAGCTTCATTTTCTAGATCAACCATGAAGGCTAAGATACGTTCAGGGATAGCTCCGAAATAATGATCTTCTAATTGTTGCCCTTTAGCTGACATATGTCCGAATAAGGTGCGACCTGTAAATTGTAAGTCAGGACGTGCATTGTATAACGCCAAATCGACTAAGAAATACTCTTGTTCAATACCTAATGAGGCAGTTACTTTAGTAATCGCTTTATCGAAATATTGAGCTACGTCTGTTGCGGCTTTATCGAGCGCATTGACAGCTTTTAATAATGGTGCTTTATAATCCAGAGATTCACCTGTATAAGATATGAATACAGTCGGAATACATAGGGTTTTTCCAGAATTACTTTCGTATATAAATGCTGGGGAAGACGGATCCCAACCGGTATAACCTCTTGCTTCAAAGGTATTACGTATACCTCCATTAGGAAATGATGAAGCGTCTGGCTCTTGTTGAACTAAAGCATCAGCAGTAAATTTCTCAATAGCATCACCATTCTCGTCAGGCTCAAAGAAAGCATCGTGTTTTTCGGCAGTCGTGCCTGTTAACGGTTGAAACCAATGTGTATAATGCGATACGCCATTTTCAAGTGCCCAAGTTTTCATCGCTTGGGATATGAATTCTGCTAATTCTCGTGAAATAGGTTCTCCTTGTTCGATTTTAGCGTTCAAGTCTTTGAAAGTAGATTTTGATAAATATTCTTTCATCTTGGCACTAGTGAACACATTTTTTCCAAAGATTTGGGTAGCTCTTTGAGTTTTTACTTTTTCTTCTGGTAAAATATTTCTTGAAGAAGCTTCTTTTACCGATTCAAATCTAAAGTTTGACATTTTTTTTAGTGTTATTAAGAGAATTTATGCTTTATTCTTTAATTGTTATTCAAAAATAAGTTATGAAAATCATAAAACACTAATTTTTTTTCAAAAAAAACAAAAAAGGCTCTAAAAATAGTTGTATGAATCTATTTTTAGAGCCTTTTTGTTGACGGGTGTGTGGTTATTTTATTTCCAATCCCCAGTTTATTCCTTTTTCTATTGCTGGAACTCCTGATTTAATCCATTGCGGAGCTGGTTTTCCTTTTAAAAAGTGATCAAAAAACTGAGCTTGTCTAATTTGGATATCTTTACGATTCTGTCTTTGCATTAGATTATGCTCATCACCATTGTAATTTAATAACCAGACAGGTTTTTGTAAGCGACGTAAAGCAGTAAACATTTCTATTCCTTGATACCATGGCACGGCACCATCATTATCATTGTGCATGATAGCTACTGGCGTATTCACGTGATCCATGAAGAATAGTGGTGAATTCTCGATATATAATTCTGGTGCTTCCCAAAGTGTCTTTCCGATACGACTTTGTGTTTTTTCGTATTGGAATTGGCGTGACATACCCGATTGCCAACGTATACCTCCATATGCTGAGGTCATATTGACAACGGGCGCACCGGTCCAAGCTGCAGCGTACATATTCGTACGAGTTATTAGGTGTGCTACTTGATAACCTCCCCAGCTTTGACCTTGTATAGCCATTTTGGTGGAGTCTACCCAGCTGTAAGTATTCGCTAAGTATTGCATCCCCGAATTAATATACTCTTCAGCCGATTGGCCTGGATATCCATTTTCATAACGAATATCAGGAGAAAAGACCAAATAACCATTACTTACATAATAGGGAATATTAAGACGTGATGGAGTAGGGGCAGGAGCTTGATAACTATATAAGCCTTCTGTAGATGTCTCATAAAAATAGGCTATGATTGGATATTTTTTGTTAGGATCAAAGTCTTCAGGTTTATATAATATCCCCTCTGCGCTATATCCTTTTGGCGTAGTCCAACTTACAAGTTCTGCAGTTCCCCAATTGTACTTCTCTTGTTGAGCATTTATATTTGTTAGCTCAACTTCTTGTTTAAAATCCGATGATAAGAAGATATTAGGACTTAAATTAAAATTTTCTTTTGTATAAACATATTTTTTATTGTTTTCGTCTGATTGTATCGACTTATAAATGTATTTATCTTGAATAATCTCTTTTAAACCATTCTTTTTAGATAGTTGTAATTCGAAGAAACCATTTTCTTTATTATTTTCATTATAACTCGTTAGAATCGCGCGTTCTTTTTTGCTTAATGTTACAGCTTTATCACGTAATGCTGGTTTACGGATGTTAAGAAGTCTCAATACAATTCTATTCGATCGACCATACAAGTTAGTAATGTTTTCTTTTACTTTACCGTCAAATGAAAAATACCAAATATCATATCTATCATTCAGGTATATCCCTTTATAATCAGATGCCCAAGCTGCAATTCCATAGGAAGAAGGCATCATAGGCATATCATTCAGTTCATCTGCAAAATCCACAGGCATATTCTCATTTAAACATAACTCTTGCTGTGTTTTTACATTATAGACATACCAATTTTTACTTTCGCTATTATACAGTAAAATGGTATTCGCATCAGGTGATAAATAAGCTTGACCAACCCAATCTTTTTTCACTAACTTTTGCTCTCCTGTATTTGTTGAAATCAAATAAATGTCTTGAGGAGAGTACATTTGCCATTGCGTTTCAATAGTTCTTCCAAAATTAGAAGTTGCTAAAATCCATTCTTGATTGTCCCCATCTGCAAATGAATAGCGATTTATTTTTTCATTTATTAGTGGAGTTAGTTTACCTGAATTAATATCATAAGCTGTTAGGTAGCTACGATTCATGTCTCTTTTTACATTGACCAGCTGCTGTGTCATCAATGTTTCATCCTGCCAATGCCAAATATCTACCTTAGCATGTTCGAAATCAACCAGCGAAGTATCTTTAACAGCTGGAATAGGAGCTAAGCCAAAAAATACTTTACGACCAGTATTATTGAATTGCAGATTGCCTTCTCCAGATACATACCAATTGGCAGGGACATTTGGAGTGCTTTTGTCAGCTATGACTTTTGCTGAATCTAATCCTGTATTATAATAGTAGAGTTTGAAGTCTTTTATTTGATTCTTTGCAGGACTTTTATCTGCTAAAAAAATTAACTGATTAGATTGGTCGTCAAAGGTATAGCTTTTGTATGTGCCCTTTCCATTAGAAATCTTTTTTAATTCTTTTTTAGTAATATCATATAGATATAGACCGTCTACGTTAGAGCTATCTTTTTCGGCTGTTTTTTTGTTGAATACTAAATACTTTTCATCATTACTAAAAGAATAAGAATCCGCTTTCCAAAATTGTACCGTATCAGCGTCAGATAGACGGTGTAGTATAAGTACAGCCTCTTTTTTAGGAGCTTTTGATTTGCTGGCTACGTTAGTGTCAACTTTAATTTTGGAACTATCTTGTTTTGTTGGAATATCTAGTTCTTGTGTAAATGCGACATAGTTATCAAAATTAAAGGCAGTTTTATAGTTTTTGATTGCCCCTAAGTTTTTCAGTTCAGCATGGCTACCTATAGTAACAATTGCAAGAGAATCTTTTGGCATATCGTCCGCTTTAGTTTTTTTTATTTTAGCTTGACGCGTTTCCTTGAAGAAAGGCTTTATTGTTACTAAAAATTGATTCTCTGCAGTATTTAGCTTGCCTTGTGTACCTCGAGGTATAGCTTTAACAACGCTATTATTTGATGATTTTAGTACAGTTTCTACATCCCCTTCTTGTGGAGAAATAGTATAGAATACATAATTTCCCTTTTTTGAAATGTTGTGTGAACTGATGCTTTGCCATAGGTCATATATGGAATGATCTATAGGTGCTTTTTGAGCGAATGCTTGTGTAGATAGCATTGCCAAAGCAAATATGCTTAGTTTTGTTTTCATTATTTACAAAATATTGGACATAGTAAGATTTACTATAGTTTGTATTATCAATTCTCAAAAATATTGAAAAAATGATTTAAACTGAGGAAGAATAGTCAGTATCTTTTTTGATACTATTATAGCTTGCTCAAGCTATATTTCTGCCAGAAAATTATTGAGTTCAAGATTAAAAAGTATAGGGCTTTCCAGATTAGGTAAGTGACCCGCTTGCGGAATTTCTACAAATTTTGCTGTTGAAATACCGTTCTTCATCTCTACCATAACATCTTTAGGAGTTATTTTATCTTCTTCACCACGAATTAATAAAGTGGGAACACTAATTGTTGGTAAGACGTGTGTACTATCTGTACGTGCAGCTAGGGCAAGTAGGGTAGCGCATATTCCGTCTAAGGAGTTTCTACGAATACTACTTTTTATTAGTTCTACTGCTTTTTTATTTTTTGCAATTGTTCGGGCTGACAGCACATTCTCAATAAAACCAAATGCAAAAGCGCGCTTGCCATGTTTTAAAATAGCTTGAATACTATCAAATCTTTTTTCTTTTCCTTTATTATCATCTGCAAGGTGATGCGTATCACACAATATTAGACCCGCTATAGTAGCAGGGAACAATTCATAATATCTCAAAGCAATATACCCTCCCATAGAAACTCCACAAAGAACTACCTTCTTAAGGTCTAATTTCTTAATAAAATGATACAGATCTTTTGCAAATACATCTATGCTAAAGTATCCATGTCCGGAAGTTGATAATCCATGACCCCGAATATCTATTGCTATTGCGGTAACATTGTCTTCAACGACATCCATCTGTGTCCGCCAGGTATTCTTGTTAAACGGAAATCCATGTAAGAAAATGATGACTTTATCCTCTTTCTCTGTTGCTTTTTTGATGTAATACGAAATACTTACATCTTCAACACGTACTTTACTAATCTTCACTAATTTTTCGGCCATGAGATATGAAAAATAATCTGGTTATAAATCAGCTATATAGCTTTAATTGTATTTTTTATTATGCAATTTAGATAAAAAATTTGGAAATAAATGAAATACTTCTCATATTTGCATCACCAAAACGGAAGAGATTACATCTCAAAACATTGGTAAATGCATTCCTAGCTCAATTGGATAGAGCGTCTGACTACGGATCAGAAGGTTAGGGGTTCGACTCCCTTGGAGTGCACTTAAAAGCTTCTCAATTTTTTGAGAAGCTTTTTTTATGCTCTAATATTTTCGACTTACATAGATAAGAAAGCTACATAAAGCTTAATGACAACATTGTTGATTATATCTACAAAAAATGCCCCTACCATTGGAACGATTAAAAAGGCCTTGTGTGAAGGGCCAAAGCGATGTGTTACCGCCTGCATATTAGCAATAGCAGTAGGAGTAGCCCCTAGTCCAAAGCCACAGTGTCCTGCACTCAATACGATAGCATCGTAATTACTACCCATCACACGATAGGTGACAAAAATAGCAAAGAACACCATCATAACAGTTTGTAAAAGCAAGATGATGAGTACTTGACTTGCCAAACCTGATAGTTGCCATAACTGTAATGACATTAGAGCAACTGTTAAGAATAAGTATAAACCTACATTTCCTAATACATCAACAGCATGATCATTAACAATATATTTAGTCGTATGAGCAAGTGTATTTCTGATAATTACGCCAATTAGTAGACTCCATACAAAATTAGGAAGTTCTAAGTGCGTGCCTCGCATCGCTTCATATAATAATTGTCCAACCGATACACAAATAGCGAGCATAGTTAAGGTTTCAATAACGTTATGAACATTCATTCGCCTCTTAGATTCTGGATTTTCGAAGGTTTCTACAAGAGGCATATCTCCCGTCTCTGGATTTGCTAAAGGCTGGATTTTATTTTTTTTTAAAAGGTAATTCGCTACTGGACCGCCTATAATTCCTCCCATCACTAATCCATAGGTTGCACAAGCCATTGCTAGCTCCATAGCTCCTTCAATATGAAAATTGTTCGTCAGATCTTCTGCCCATGCCGCGCCAGTGCCATGACCTCCTGTTAAAGTAATTGAGCCAGCAATTAATCCATAGCTCGGGTCTAATCCTACTAATTTGGCAATGGATATCCCAAATAAATCCTGTACAAATATAAAAAGCCCCGTAACACCTATAAATACAAGTAAAGGCTTACCTCCTTGCTTGAGTTTAGCAAAATCTGCGCTCAAACCAATGGAAGAAAAGAATATCAGCATCATCGAAGTTTGTAGAGAACTTTCAAACTGAAAGCTCCATCCAAAGAAATAATGAGAAAAATAAAGAAGGGCTGCTACCAAAAAACCACCCACAACTGGTTCTGGAATATTATAATCTCTAAAGAATTTGACATTCTTAACAATATAAAACCCTAAAAGAAGAACTAAACAAGCGCATGTGAGTGTTTCAAATATTCCAAAAACCATAAAGAAATTATTTATTTACCAGTCAAAAATATAATAAAAGTAATTAAAAGCTAGTAATAGTTAGCAAAAGCTACCTTACTTATATATAAGAATTCTTTTGATAGAAATGTTTGTGGGTGATAAAAATATTAATCTGGTAAACTTACCTTACCAATAAATGCATATTCGTCAATAGTTTTGATGGCTTCTGAAATTGAATAACCAAGCTGATAAGTAGCGTGAAGTTTTTTAGATAAGTTTTTTAGTTCGTCCTCCTTTACTTTTTGGAAGATCCACACAGGATCTAATGGACTTGAATCTTGTTTTGTAATAATTGCAGTATACCCATGGTTCTGAGCATCCAAAAGCCTTTGCTTTGTAATGTTTTCTAATCCCATAGTAATCTAATTTACGGAAATTATACTTAAAATCAAAATTCATACCGTTTAATCCCTATTGCGATACTTCTAATAATTTCCAATATAGCTCCCTATCTTTACCTAAGTATGTCTCATATGTGGTAATAATTCATTTAGTACAATATTTTCATTTTATGTAGAATACTCGTATTTTTGCATTAGATTCAGATGCTGAATACTCTTCCTGTATTTAGTCTTGGCATCGTTTGTATTCAAATACTATCCTGAGTACAACTTCTACTTACTTCCCTATGGTTTATAGGCCAAGATAAGTGCAACATCATAATTTGTTATTAAAATGAAATCTTTTTTTGCAATAAGTAAGACAACGAGAAAATGGCACTTACCAGTTGTTGCAGGCCTATCTGTTGGAATTCCTATGATATTTGGATGGTATACTAATAATTTAGAGGCGGGTAAATTAGCATCACTTTCTGGATTGTCCATATTATACATTCAATCTGATCGTTTGAGCGAACGTATGATTTTACTCATGACTTGTTGTTTTGGTTTGATGACATCTTATGCAGTGGGCTTACTCTTTTCATTCAATCCGTTTTTTGCTCCTATTGCTTTAGGACTATTGGCCTTTGGTATTCATTACTCGCTTCATAAGCTTCAACTCACCAAGGCTCCAGGAAACTTCTTTTTCATTATGCTGGCGGCTACAGCAATTTGTACTCCTTTTGATCTGCAAACTATTCCTACAAAAATTGGTTATATTGCTCTTGGTACAATTTTCACTTGTTCCATTGGGTTGATATATAGTATACTTACACTCAAAAAAACAGATACTTCATCAGTTACTATAAATAATAAAGATTCTTATACAAATAGTATTGAGTCCCTAATATTTGGTTTGTTTATAAGTATTTCTTTGGCTATAGCACTTGTATTAGAAATTGAAAATCCTTATTGGATCCCTATTTCATGTTTGGCTGTGATGCAAGGCAGCAGCTCACAACATACTTGGAGCAGAGGTGTGCAAAGGATTATAGGTACATTAATAGGCTTGGGTTTGACATGGCTAATTACGTATTATATAGAGCCTACTCCTTTAATCATTGTCATAAGTATTACTTTAATTCAAACCATAGTTGAATTTCTAATTGTTAGGAATTATGCTATTGCGGTCATATTTATCACCATACTGACTATATTTTTGGCAGAGCCCGGTGGACATTTGATAGAAAATGCAGATAAAGTATTCATAGCCCGTCTTATAGATATTTTGATAGGTAGTGTTATCGGAATTATTGGAGGTTGGGTGTTGTATCACGAACGATTACATTATTACGCTAGAACACAGTTGAAAAAACTAAATAAGGATATTTAATCAGTATTAACGCCCTGCACTTGTAGTATGCTATTTACTTATTCTTTATTACTGGCTTAAAATCAAATATTTAGTTTCTTTTCAATATTATTATTATATTTAAAGGTAAAATATGCTATGATTAGATTTTTGGCACTTTTGGTATTTGCTTTTTTTAGTTGTAAGAGAAGTGATGCCTTAAATGAAAATCAACATGAATATATTCATGTTGATGGAAGAGATACTGCAAGACTTAGATTAATAATATACGAAAATCGTTTTTTTGGAGAACTAACACGTCGTAAAGGTACTGGAGGTATTGTTGAGGGCGTAATTAATGGAGATATTAAAGGGGATACTCTTATTGGTGACTATCATTATCTTCCCTATAAAGCCCGAGAGAAAAAACGAGTACCTATAGCTTTGTTAAAAGTTGGTGATCATTATGTAGAAGGTAAAGGACAACAGCTCGAAATCTTTGGTATTCTTACCTATTTAGAACATACACTAAAGTTTGATCATCCCGTACGTAAATTTATGCTTAATGAATAAAGATGGTGTTGAATATTGTTTGAAAGTATTTAAACCTTTATCGTTATATTTACAATACACCAAACATCTTAACGATGCAAGATCATAAATTAGCAGTTTTAATTGACGCCGATAACGTTCCATATGCCAATGTAAAAGAAATGTTGGAAGAGATTTCCAAAAGTGGCACGCCTACAGTCAAGCGCATATACGGTGATTGGACAAAGCCTCACCTTTCCGGTTGGAAGAACGTATTGCTCGAAAACGCAATTACACCTGTACAACAATATAGTTATACTGTAGGTAAGAACTCCTCTGATAGTGCTTTGATTATCGATGCTATGGATATTTTATACTCTGAGAAAGTAACAGGCTTTTGTATAGTATCAAGTGATAGTGACTTTACACGATTGGCAACCCGATTGCGGGAAGCAGGGATGATTGTCATCGGTATAGGCGAAAAGAAAACACCACAACCTTTTATCGCTGCTTGTAATAAGTTCATTTATATTGAGATTCTAAAACCCAAAGATAAAGAAGAGGATAATTTAACAATAGAAAAGTCTGTTGTTAAACACAAGTCCAAACCTACCCAAAAAGCAATTGATAAGGTCGATCGCCAAACGATCAAAATGATTGTTGACAGTGTTGATGATTTAGCAGACGAAACAGGATGGACATTTCTAGCTTCGCTTGGAAGTTTCATATCCAAAAAGAAACCCGACTTTGATCCACGTAATTATGGCTTTAATAAACTATATGACCTCGTCAAGTATATAAATAAATTTGAGATTGATGAGAGAGATTCTGGTGGACATAAACATGTAAAGCATATCTATCTACGATTGAAATAAAGATTAGTTTGTTACATTCATTGAACTTCATTGGTGGGGATAACAGCCTCAACTTATGAAATTACAGACAAATTTACACACTTACTTAATATACAATTAATATATTAGTAACTTTAGCAAACCTTCATTAGATACCTAGTTTTATATCTTTGTATTAAATGATCAACATGACCTGTTTTGTGTAAGTTATGATATCCTTGACTATTGAGACTATTCGTAAAGTAAAGAATGGTGATAGAATTGCTTTTAAACAATTGTATGAGGTTTACTCTACTTATGTATTCCAGACTTCATATAAAATTTTAAAAGATAGTTCTATTGCGGAAGAAGTCGTACAAGAGTGTTTTGTAAAGGTTTGGATTAATCGTTCCTCTTTGGATGTTTCTCGCGATATCAGGCCGTATTTATTTGTAGTAACAAAAAGAATATGTTTAAATCATCTGAGAAATAGTAATTATTTACTAAGTTATCTTGAAGACTTGAGGTTGTCGGATGCATATGATGTAGAGCAAAAGATATATCATCATGATTTAGAGAGGATTCTGTATGATCGTATAGAGATGCTCCCTCACCAACAAAGAATGGCATTAAAAATGAGTCGATTTGAAGGGTTTACCCATCTTCAGATTGCCGAAAAAATGAATCTTTCTCCTAATACTGTTAAAAATCATATCTCAAAAGCAATCAGTGAGTTAAAGAGTTTTTTGATTGCAAATAATTATAAAGCCCCACTTTTATTAATTATTTTATTGTATTAACTAGTCGTATTGTTAGAGTTGTGTGTACTAATAATAAATAGGTACCACAGTGGATTCAAATAGATTTAAATTTTTAGCAGAAAAGCATGTTCATCATAATTTATCTAGCGATGAATTAGAGGAGTTTTATCAATACCTTGATAAGTTAGATGATAATAGTTTACAATCAATTTTTGATAATGTCGAAAGTAGCACCACCCCTCTCTTGAATAAAGAGTCTATATTTCAAAAAATAGCAGACGAAATCGATGAGTTAGAGCCATCTCCAATAAAAGTTGATAGATCAATTAAACCACTATATTACAAAATTGTAGCTTCTGCTTGTGTTGTATTCATGCTATCATTTTTCATATATGAATATGTAGATTTCGATAACTTTAATACTAGCGCGAATAGCGAGGTAGATATGCGTAATAATGAATCTTCTTTAGGTGAAGCAAGTATCCGATTTGCAGATGGTAAAATGATGCAAATAGAAGATATGACTTTAGATACTATTCTATATCAGGGTCTTTCATTAGTAAAAACGAATGAAAATGAATTATCTATACTCGGAAGCAATCCTTTGGATAAATCTACTCATTCTTCATACGATTTTCAGGCTAAAGTCGGTAGTATCCTCACTCTAATATTACCTGATAAGTCCTTAGTGACTCTTAATTCTGGATCCTCAATTAATCTTTCTTCAACTTATGGTATTAGTAATAGAAATTTAACCTTACATGGAGAAGGTTTTTTTGACGTTACTCATAATAATAATTTACCGTTTGTTGTGCAGGTTAAGGATGCCAAGATAAATGTATTAGGTACTGTATTTAATATTTCTGGATACCCTAAGGATCCTTCTATCAAAACTACTTTAATTAGTGGATCTGTACGTGTTTCTAGAAATGATGATCAAGTAATTATTAAACCTAATCAACAGGCTGTAATAATGCCAAACAAGCAGATATCAGTGTCAAATAATGTTTCTATGGACCAAGTATTAGCTTGGAAGAATGGTTTTTTTAGATTTCAAGATGAGAGTATTGCTAATGTACTCGATGAATTATCTAAATGGTATCCTATTACAGCTATTGATATTAAGGAAGGTTCACAAGATAAATTTACAGGGAGTATTAAACGAACTAAGAGATTGGAAGATGTCTTGAGTGCAATCTCAGAGGTTTCAAACTTAAAATTTAATATAGAAGAGGGGAGGATTATAGTTATGAAATAATAAATTTTATAAAAACTAACTTAAGGCGGTGCGCCAACACCACCCTAAGGATTAGTTAAGTGGCCTAAAAAATAAACTAAGAAAATTTTAAAAAACCAAATATTAATCAAATGTATAAAAATATTCATGCATTCGTGACCCAATGGTCTCGATTGTTTAAATGTCTAATTATGATGAAATTAATTTCATTTTTGATATTTGGGCTTTTTATACAGAGTCATGCTACTGTATTTGCTCAGAAGGTAAATGTTTCCGTTTCGAATGCATCACTTGGAGATGTTTTGAATATTATCCAAAAGCAAACAGATTTAGACTTTTTGTATAATAGTGCTCAATTAAAGGATATTGAAAAAATTGATTTACATATTAACAATACAGATTATAAAAAAGTATTGGATATGTTTTTGAGCCCGCGTGGCCTCGTTTATTCAATTCAGAATAAAACTGTATTAATCAAGAAAGCAAATGATTTAAATACAAGTTCTTCATCGGACATCTCAATCCAACAAAACAAAATTGAAGGTATTGTTTTAGATAATAATAATTTACCAATCGCTGGAGCATCTATTCGTGTTGCTGATAGTAATATAGCTAGTGCATCCAAAAGCGATGGTACATTCGTTATTAATGTACTTCAAAGAAAAGGGGAACTAATCATTACAGCCTTAGGATACTATGAGAAAGTCATACCTTATGAAGTTGGTAAATCTTTAAGCATTCGTTTAGAATCATCTACTAGCGACTTAGATGAGGTTGTTGTGGTTGGTTATGGAGTTCAAAAGAAGGCCAATTTAACTGGAGCAGTCTCACAGATTAATGCTTCAGATATTGGATTGAGACCTGACGCTAATATTTCAACTGCTCTACAAGGCTTAATGCCTGGATTAAACGTGCAAATTAATAATGGAGATCCGTCTGCTACACCCGATATAAACGTTCGAGGATTTAATTCTATTAATGGTGGTGGTCCACTTGTTCTAATTGATGGAATAGAAGGAAATCTTACCCGTGTAAATCCTAACGATATCGAATCTGTCACAGTTCTAAAAGATGCTGCTTCAGCTGCAATCTATGGTGCTCGAGGCGCTTTCGGAGTTATTTTGATAACCACAAAAACAGGACAATCGGGAACACCAGTCATCACTTATACGAATAACTTTGCTTGGACGTCACCAGCCGCAAGAACTGATTTTATTACTGATCCATATGTATATGCAAAAACAGTTGATGCTGCATTATATGGTTATAATGGATCAAGTTATAGCCAGTATAATGAAATGGATTGGGAGACAATCAAAATGGTTTCAAAAGGAGAAATAGAACCATTTTATGAACGTCAAGCTGATGGTACGCACAAGTTTTTCTATAAGACAGATTGGTGGAACGAACTGTTTCGAAAGCAACAGGCTTCTAGTTTCCATAATATCTCGGTCTCCGGTGGGTCCGATAAAATTAGAGGATATCTATCAGGAAGAGTATACGATAGACAAAGCATCAATAATATCAATAAAGATGCGGGCTATGATCGACAAAATTTTAAAATGAACCTCGTATTCAAGCCCTATGACTGGTTAGAGTTGTCCGCCAATACCCAATTTGTGAATGAGCTTGATAGAGATTACGGTGGTTTTTCCAATGGTTTTGGTGGATTATGGAGTACTACAACATGGTATAATCTGATGGCCTTTTATCCTGTGCATATTAATGGTATTCCTGTTGATATCGGTACAGGATCAGGTGGACAAGGCGGTAATGCTGGATTATTCTCTGGCAATACTTGGCGAGATTTTACAACAGAAGAGTTTACTAATACATTTAGAGCGGTAGTTAAGCCAGTTAAAGGTTT
>CANRHE010000044.1 GCA_947630335.1 uncultured Sphingobacterium sp. | reverse complement strand
CATACTTCCAAAAAGTATTTCCCGATTTATAGCTATTATTATTTAACTACCTGAACGACCGAACAATAAAGTTAAAACAAACCAGCTTTTTGATTGTATATACAACCCTTAACGAAGTATTATAGGAAATAGTAGACACTATAGTATATAAGTCATATATATTATAGTATACACCTAACATCTCTTATCTACACACCTAGTAAGTCTTATCTACATACCGCCGTCGAAACACACTCTTATCATACACCACACTCCTACACATATATTACTTATATAGAACGGAGATGATACGGACTTTATACGGCTCCATCCGAATGAAGTCCGTACCATCTCCGAATGAAGTCCGTATGAAGTCCCTATAAGAGCAGACTCTATCCCCTACATTGTACGACTATAAATGAACACTTACACCTATTATAATGAGAAGCCTATTGTGATAGTCATGAAATAGAATATAAAAAAATCAAGAAGAAAACATTCAATATGAATCTTTAGTATCTAAAAAACTATTGTGAATATTTATAAAGGAGAGTTATAAAACAAATTGGCTAATGTCAATACCTAGTAAACCAGAAGTATACTATACAACTTTAATTCATAAGATCTTTAACTAATTTTGGTAGTGCCACGGTAGCCTTCTCTGCCATGATCAGTACATCTTCTTTCAAACGAAGCGAATCAGCAGAAGGATCAACAACATAGGTTCGACAGGTAGATTTAATTTCATGAATAAGATTAGCGGCTGGATATACCTGTAGAGAAGTACCAATGACTATTAATATATCAGCATCTTGCGTCAACACATATGCTTTGTTCATATTTGGCACAGGTTCTCCAAACCAAACGACATGCGGACGCAATTGTGTACCACGTGGACAGCGATCACCTATATTAAGGACACATCCATCAATTGGATATACATCCTCAGGATAAAGTGTGGATCGGGCCTTCCGGATCTCACCATGTAAATGGAGTATACGCTTACTACCTGCTCGCTCATGTAAGTCATCAATATTTTGAGTAATAATATTTACCTCATATTTGGATTCCAAATCTACTAACGCAAGATGAGCCTCATTAGGTTTTGCGGCTATACATGCAGATCGCCTTTGATTATAGAATTCAAGTACCATCTGAGGATCAAGACGGAATCCTTCAGGAGAAGCTACATCCTCCACTTTATAACCTTCCCACAATCCATCTAGCCCACGAAATGTCTGTAAACCACTTTCTGCAGAAATACCAGCGCCGGTAAGAACTACTACTTTTTTTTTCAACATCATACGCATACCTACAAATCATGGTATAATATTATTAAAGATTATCATACCAATCCATAAACAATAAAGATAAAAACTCGATCTACACATCCTTTCATCTAGTCCTTCAATATAAATCTGTAATAAGTAGCGTGTTTTTTAATTCCAACCGCCACCTAAGGATCTGTATAAAGTAACCAAACTTTCTAATTGCCTTTGCTGCAGCTCTACTAAATCTAATTCACTTCTTAACGAATTACTTTGAGCGGTGATCACCTCTAAATAAGTTGCATAACCCGATTTAAATAACAAGGAAGCATTTCGAACAGCAAGTTCAGCATTAGCCACTCGTTCTTCTACAAATGAAAGTTGTTCCTTTTGCTTTTCAACCGAAACAATCGTATTCGATATTTCCATGACAGCACTCATAACTTGCCGTTGAAAGTTCAATTCTTGTTTATCTCTTTCAATTTTAGCAATTTCCATTTTATTTTTCAACTTTCCGTTTTTAAAAATCGGAGCACTAATACCACCAACTACCCCACCAAGTAAAGCACCTGGTATATTAAACCAATTTTGTGCCAACATAGCATTTACACCAAAAACACCGCTAAGACTTAACTGAGGATATCTCATTATTTGGGTAATATTGGCATTTGCATTCGCTATAATAAGCTCATATTCAGCAGATCGAATGTCTGGGCGATTACGAATAATCTCTAGAGGACTACCTAAAGAAATGGTACTATCAAAATTAATCAATGTATTATTTAAAGAGGAGCTTCGAGGAACCTGATTAGGCATTTCACCAATTAACAATCGTAATGCATTCTCTTGAACGAGAATAGATTTTTCTAATTCTGGCACGAGAGACGCTGCGATTAGACGCTGTGACTCTGTCTGTTGAATAGCTAAAGCTGAAATTTCACCAGCTTCAAATTGTAATTTTATCATCCTTAATGTACTATCACTCAAGGTAACATTACGTTTAGCGACTTCAATCTGAGCATCTAACTTCAAGAGATGAAAATATCCTGTCGCCACATCACTAATCAACTTCGTTTGAATGGCATTCCTAATCTCCTGCTGATTTAACCATTCAGCTTTGAGCATATCCTTTTGATGAGCGATTTTACCCCAAATATCCAACTCCCAACTAAAATCTATACCAGTTGAATATTGCGACTGATAGGTTGATAAAGAATTAGGAGCTTTTTTATTTGACTGCTCATACCATTTCGCTGATGGAGACCCATAAAAATCAGATGAACGGTATTGCTTATTGATTGTCGCCAAATTACCATCAACAGAGGGCAAATATTCCAACCTATTTATGCTTAAATTACGATTTGCGATTTCAATATTTTTTAGGGCTAAACGCATATCGAAATTATTCTTTAAAGCAGAGTCAATTAAGGCTACTAAAATAGTATCATTAAAAAATTTACGCCATGCAATCTTCTGCAATGTAGAATCTGTATTTTGCAATTCGGTTGCCCCTCTAAAATTATCGGGTATATTAACATTAGGCTGCTGATATTTTTCACCCACTTTACAACTTGCGGCACAAACAGATAGTGCCATAAATAGAAACAAAATTCGCATAAATCCGCTATACATAACTACCCCTCCTTTTCTTTAAATTTCAATTTAATACGTTCATCCAATGATTTAAAAACAATAAACAACACTGGAATAATGAAAATACCTAATATAACCCCTGCTAACATTCCTCCTGCTGCACTAAAACTAATAGAATGATTACCAATCGCCGAGGGACCTACCGACCACATCAACGGAATCAATCCAGCCACAAAAGCAAGTGATGTCATTATTATTGGGCGTAATCTCAACTTAGCTCCTTCAAGAGCAGCTTGTGTAATAGACTTACCTTTGGCTCTTTCTTGTACTGCAAACTCCACTATAAGAATAGCATTCTTGGCTAACAATCCGATTAACATAATCAAGCCGACTTGGACATAAATATTATTTTCTAATCCCGCCAATCGTACTGCGACAAACACCCCAAACAATCCAACGGGAACAGAAAGTAATACCGCCCAAGGAAGTATGTAACTTTCATATTGCGCTGATAGCAAAAAATAAACGAATAAAATACTAAGAGCAAATACTAATATGGTTTGAGAGCCGGATTTACTCTCTTCATAAGACATTCCTGTCCATTCATAACCAAAGTTACCAGGGAGTCTATCTTCTGCTAAATTCTCTATAGCCTCCATCACATCACCAGTACTATTTCCAGAGGAAGGGTTAATATTCACGGTAATAGCATTGTAGAGATTATAGCGTGTAATAGATTCTGGTCCTACAACTTTTTTGAGTGTCATTAATGTACCCACTGGAATCATATTTCCATCTTTATTCCTGACGAAAATAGAATTTAACGATTCTGGATCGGTACGATGTTCAAAATCAGACTGCATATATACCCTGTACGTTCTTCCAAAACGATTGAAGTCACCTGCACTAACCCTTGCGAAATACATTCTAACACTATTCATCATATCCTTAATATCTACTCCCATACTTTTGGCCTTGACCACGTCAATATCTGCCTCGTATTGGGGAAAATTAGATTTAAAAGAAGTATATGCGTTCTCCACTTCAGGTAGTTCATTAATTCGATTGATGAAAGAATCGGCTACAATATCAAAATCACGAATATCTCCACCTAATCGATCTTGCAACACTAATTGTACGCCTGCAAAATCACCGAATCCTTGTATGGTAGGTCTCGGAAAAACCTTAAAAGTAGCTTCATTAATTGTACTCAAATCTTGGCGTAGGGTATCCATAAATTCATTTATATTTTTGATATTCTTACGCTCCGCATGAGGTTTTACATTGATATACCCCGCAGCAAAAGCCGCACTAGTACCTCCATCGATTGCATTAAACCCTGATACAGTGGTCATACCTTCAATATCTTCATGTTTTTTCAGGATACTATCTGCCCGTCTCAGCACCTCCGTAGTCCTAGCTAATGAAGCACCAGGAGGCATAGCTAATGAATAAGTGATGAAACTATCATCCTCGGTTGGTATAAAACTCTTAGGCGTCATATACATCAACACCACTCCTAGTAGAGTAACAGCCGCCAACCCTCCGAACGCTACTATTTTGTGTCTTATCAAATAATTAACTCCTTTTAAATATTTGTCGGTAAAACGCTCAAATGAAGTATTAAAAGCCGTAAAAAAACGATGCTTCAGTTTTCCGATTTTACTCATTTTCATTTCAGCCTTCACTTCTTCGGGGTGTGTAGGTTTGAGTAATAAAGCACACAACGCTGGCGATAAAGTCAAAGCATTAAATGCGGATATAAGAATTGCGGTAGCTAATGTATAAGCAAATTGTCTATAAAATATTCCGGCGGGTCCTTCCATAAAACCAACAGGTAAAAAAACCGCAGCCATCACCAAAGTAATAGAGAGTATAGCTCCTGTAATCTCACTCATTGTCTGAATAGTTGCTTCTTTGGCTTTCATGCCTGTCTCATGCATTTTTTGATGAATAGCCTCAACGACTACTATGGCGTCATCTACTACAATACCAATAGAGAGTACAAGAGCAAACATGGTAAGTACATTGAGTGAAAAACCAAATAAACTCAAGAAAAAGAATGTCCCTATTAAAGAAACTGGAATAGCAATAGCGGGAATTAAAGTAGATCTAAAGTCTTGTAAAAAGATGTAAACAATAAAAAACACTAAAAGAAAGGCCTCAAATAATGTACTTTTGACTTGGTTTATAGACTGATCAATTTGATCCCGTACGCTATATGAAATTTCATAATGTATTCCTTCTGGAAAAGTTCTAGCTAATTCTTCTAAAACCTTTCTTACTTCCACATCAATTTCGTGCGCATTAGACCCACTAGTCTGTGTAATATTGAGTGTAAGACCTGGGTGACCATTTACTTTATTATCGCTACCTAGATTTGTTGCTCCAAATTCAATTCGAGCAATATCTCTCAAGTAAAGGACTGATCCGTCTTTATTGGTTTTAATAACCATGTTTTCAAACTCTTCAGGTTTACTAAATCGTCCTTTGTGTTTTATGACAGTTTCAAAAACTTCATCTGAAGTTTCTCCAAACTTACCTGGTGCTATTTCAAAATTCTGATCATTCAGCGCCTTAGTAACATCCTGCGGTATGATATTGTATACAGCCATTTTTTCTGGATTGAGCCAGACGCGCATAGAATAATCTCGAGCACCTACTCTAGATACTTGCGCGACACCATCTACTCGAAGTAAAGGACGAATAAGATTTATTTGTGCAAATGCTTGTAAGAATGTCTCATCATAGACACTATCTTTACGATCTGAATAAATATTTATCGTCATAATAGCACCACTTTGACGTGGTTGTACTGTAATACCATTATCATTGACTTCGGCAGGAAGTGCATTTGTTGCTTTAGAGATACGTGTTTGTACATTCACCGAGGCAATATCAGGGTTGGTTCCTGTTTTGAAGAATACTTGAACAGAGCCTGCTCCCGAATTAGTTGCGGAAGATTTGATATATGTCATATCCTCTACCCCGTTAATTGCTTCTTCAATGGGTAACAATACACTTTCTGCAACAGTCTCTGAATTTGCGCCTGGATAACTCAAAGAAACAACCACACTAGGAGGCGCTATTTCTGGAAACCTCGATATGGGTAATGTTTTAAGCCCTACTAACCCTAAGATTATAATAATCAAAGACATAACTGTAGCCAAAACGGGTCTGTTCACAAATATTTTTAACATAAGCGATTAATTTTTAGACCATAGTATTTCCTCCCTAGTAGTTAGGATAACTATAGGTGTCATAAAAGTCTTTATACGTATTTATTGATTAATAGGGGTAATTTTAGAACCTTCAGATATTTTATCTAAACCCGTAACTAAAATTCTGTCGCCACTACGCAGACCATCAGTAATTATATAATTATTCTTACTGGTTCCTCCGATCTTGATAGCACGACGACTGACTACATTGTTGTCATCCAGAACAAAAACAAAAGTCTTATCTTGTAATTCAGTGGTAGCAACCTGCGGGATTAGTAATACATCTTTTTTGGTTTCCGATATTTTCAGTGTTCCTGTACTCCCATTACGCAAAATATTATTCTGGTTTGGAAATGATGCACGCAAAGAAATTGCACCTGTGGTACGGTCAACCTGACCATTAATAGCATCGACAGTACCTTTAAAGTTATACTCCTCCCCATCTGCTAATACCAATGTAGCCTTTGGAAAACGTAGGGCACCCTTACTATTCGTTATCCCATTAGTACTATCTTCTTTAAGCTTTAGTTTTGAGAAATATAAAAAATCAGACTCATTCATAGAAAAATAAACATACACATCTTGTACATCTGATAAATATGTCAAAGGCTCTTTATCACTTTTCGACACGAGATTCCCTACTCTTTTAGGGATACGGCCAATATATCCCGTAACGGGAGCCGTTATAATCGTGAATCCTTCATTTATTTCAGCGCTCCTAACCGCAGCTTTTGCCTGATCTAAAGAAGCTTTTGCAACTTCAAAATCAGATTGTGCTGACTTGAGTTTTACATTTGATATTACATCATTTTCAACTAATGGCTTCAAACGATCAATTTCTAATTGTGCATTTTTTAATTTGGCTTTTGCAACATTTTGACTTGCAAGAGCATTGTTTAAAACCTCTTGATATGCAGAGGCGTCTACTTTAAATAACTTTTGACCTTTTTCTACAAAAGCACCTTCATCGACATAAATTTCTTGAAGAAGGCCTTCCACTTGAGGTCTCACTTCTACATTAACTTTTCCCTCTATTGTTCCGATATAACTTTTAATAGTTTCGGCATTGCTCGAACTAACAGTGTATACAGGTAGAGCTAAAGGTTTTAGGCTATTTTCATTTTCTTTGGCAGAACCATTAAAGCAGCTCACAAGAGTTGAAATTGACAAAAAACTCAGTAATACGAATACAGTATTTAGCGGTATATTTTTACTTATCAACATAAATTTTCCTTCCTTAAATGAGTAACTAGTATGTTACAATTATATTAAAAAAAAGATAAATAAATAGTTGCATAGAACATTTTTAACAGACTTTAACAGCTTTTAAAATCATAAAAAACTATTTATAAGCTATTTACGTTAATACGTGAAATTTGTTATTTAATGTAAAAAGTCTCTTAACACAAGGATTAAGAGACTTATATAACACTCTATTGGATAGAATAAGTCTATGAAATTATATAATAACTGAGACGATCAATAAACGATTATTTCGTCCGTAAATAAATACCCTTTCTTAGGATTAGATGCTTTTACTTGTATAAATCGAGCAGTCTGAGGATTATCCAATTTTACCTCAAACCGTTTGAAAGTAAGCTTGGGTTCTGTGTCGCTGATGTCATTCAACACCTTTCCTACAGATTTGTAGTTTACGCCATCTTTGGATAACAATACTTCAACCTCACCAGGCATATACACCCCTGGACCTATCATTTGCATAAAGTTCATCGCAACACGTTCAATAGGTTGTATCTGCTGCATGTCTACAATCAGATCAATTGGTCTAGTAAAGCCTTGCCATTGTCCATCTTGATAAGTTAATCCGCCTTGTACACCATTAGTCATAGTCTTGACTCCCTGCGCCTTGTATCCGTCCCATTTGCTTTTATAAGTAACAGGCTTGCCAATAGCTTTATGAATATCAGTTTCAAACTCTAACATAGGTCCGATAGCTATTGAATCCAAAAAATATTGTGCTCTTATGTTTGTAGATTTCTCCAGTATTATAGGGCCCGTATACCGAAGCGATTGAAGCGATGGGACAGTTCCATCCAAAGTATACCGTATATTATCAGTTACTATTTGTTCAGTTTCTAAGGCTACAATATTCCTTTTTTGCACATCATCGTATACCACACTATAAGTCACATTATAGGAAGGACGATAATAGTTCACATGCAAGTCTTGTAACACTTTGTATTGACTCTGCATACGTGACTTAAAATCTTTCCATTCTTTAGCTTCTTGGGCTGTCCAGTTGATCTCTGCTAAGGCTAATGCTCTTGGGAACACCATATATTCCAAATGCTCAGTTGTAGGTATATATTCGGCCCAGATATTACCCTGAGCTCCAATGATATGATGTTGCTTATCCTTATGGATAGTTTCAGGGATAGGATCGTAACTATATACTTTTTCCAATGTAAGATATCCGCCTATTGCCTCGGGTTGCGTACGAGGATCCGTCTGATAAGAGTCGAAATACAAATGTGATCCGGGCGTCATGATTACGTCGTGTCCCGAATTTGCTGCTTTGATTCCCCCCTCTTCTCCTCTCCAACTCATTACTGTTGCTCCAGCTGTCAATCCTCCCTCTAGTATTTCATCCCATCCAATCAATTTACGTCCCTTAGATTGAAGGTACAGATCCATTTGTGAAATTGCATAACTCTGTAATTCATCTACACTTTGTAATCCTTCTTTTTTCATTAGGGCTTGACATTTAGAACATGTTTTCCAATGTTTTTTATTTGCTTCATCTCCACCAATATGAATGTAAGGAGAAGGAAATATCTCTAAAACTTCATCTAAAACATTCTTCAGGAACACAAAAGTCTCAGGATTTCCTATACAGAATTCTCCTTGTCTGTAAGGTTTGCCTGAACAAGAGAGTTCAGGATAAACAGCTAGTACCTCTTCGGAGTGCGAGGGCATCTCAATCTCAGGAATAATTGTTATACCTCTTTTGGATGCATACTCTACTAATTCTTTTGCATCCTTTTGTGTATAGAAACCCCCACTCGCATTCGGATTTCCTCTATCTAAATATTGACGTCCATTGTGCCACCAATCTTTCCAGTTAGTATGCGTTCGCCATGCAGCTTTTTCGGTCAATTCGGGATACTTCATAATTTCTAAGCGCCAACCCGCTGCATCAGTAAGATGTAAGTGCAATTGATTGAATTTGTACAAAGCCATAAGGTCAATGTATTTTTTAATAAAATCTGTAGTCACAAAATGTCTAGAAACGTCCAAATGTAAACCTCTGTAATCAAATCGTGGACTATCTGTAATACTTAAAGAAGTAATTTGAGTAGGATCTTTCTGTAAGTACCCCAATTGTATTAAGCTATAAATTGCTGAAATAGCTTGAGCAGGTGTCCATGCCTTGATAACAATACCATTAGGAAGAATGTTTAAAGCATACGAGCTAGGATCAAGTTGATCTGCTTCTGTAGCTTCTATAATAACGATAGAACCACTCGACCAAGGTTTATTGTTTACAGCTAATTGAACATTAACGCTTTCAATAGCTGGATGTTCTAAAAGGAGTGTTCCGATCTCCTGAAATGCTGGACTAACGATAACTTCACTAATGGGATTGTAGTGATAAATACCCTCCAATTTGTTCAGTGAACTCGGTTTTGGGATCATATCAGTATTCATTTGGCTCCAGCCCGTCATAGGGATAGCCAATGTGGACATAGCAGCTAAAACAATTTTTGGAAGCAGTTGCATAATTTTTCGATTTATAAGAAACGAAAATAACAATTATTTGAACAACCTCTTGTAAAAATATAACTGTGTTAATTATATAGTATACACCTACTTTCAGTATCGATTATATCTCCAACATACATACAAAAAAAAGCCCCTCAAAAAAAATTTAAGGGGCTCAATAATAAGCTTAACAAATTTTATTGTTTTATTTCCATCCTCCTCCAAGTGCTTTATATAGCACAATTTGATTCAGCAAATTCTCCTTTTGCAAGTCTACTTGAGAAACTTGCGCTTGTATAATTCCCTTCTGAGCAGTGATGATATCTAAATAACTAACTCGTCCAGCAATAAACAATTCTTCAGCGGCCTCGATAGATGAGCCCAAAGCATTGACCTGCTCTTCAATAAGGACAGTCCGCTGATTAATGACCTCTTGTGTTTGTACAGCAAGTGACACTTCATTAACAGCATTTAATACTGACTTTTCGTAGTCCAGGAATGATATTCCGTAATTAGCCTTCATGACTTCATAGGTTGTTTTCAACTCACGCTGACGTAATAATGGAACAGTTATCCCACCAAATACACCATAAGCTACTGATTTATCAAAATTAAATAACTTATCAATGCTAAAAGACTGCAAGCCTAAATAAGGACTGATTGCTACCGACGGTAAAAATGATAACCTAGCGACATCGATATTACTATGAGCGCTTTGTAGATTATAGGCGGCTTGTCTAATGTCTACGCGGTTATTCAATAATTGATCTAGAGAACCTATTTCAGATTGATAAAATAAACTACCGTTCAATTCACGCGATTTCGATCGCGTGATAGGTTGATATACTCGCCCTAACAGCTGATTAATTTGGTGTTCATATTTTAGTATTTCTTGAATAACCAATGCCCTATTAGCACGTGATTCGGCAAGAATAGATTTAAACTGCTGCACCGCTAATTCATCTGCACGTCCAGCTTCTTTTTGAGCTTCAATAATCTCTAAAGCGCGTTCATGCAAGATAATATTTTCTTCATACACAACCACCTTATCATCTAATGCGATTAATTCATAATAAGCAGATGCAATGCTACTAACTAATTCAGTTTGAACAAGACGACTTACTTCTTGATCAGCTAACAAATTAAAATATGCAGCTGTTTTTTGCTTACGAATTTTACCCCATATATCGATTTCCCATGAAGAGCGTACGCCAACAAAATAATCAGGCGTTATAGGTTGAGGTATTTTCTCATCTGCTTTTAAGTTTTCAGAGAAGTTTGAATCATAATTACCAATACCAGATTCGGTGTAATGCCCATACTTACGAAAACCTCCGTCTACGGCGCCCTCAACTGTTGGTAGTAGGGCAGCTTTACGTTGTCTAAAATTAGCTTGTGCTATATCAATACGATAAATAGCTTGTCTTAAATCTTGATTCTTTATTAAAGCCTCATCAATCAAACTAACTAGATTATGGTCTTTAAACATAGTTTTCCAAGATACATCAGCTAATGTTGTAGTATCATTCAATAGTTGAGTAGCTTCTTGACTAATATTCTGATTAAGTTTTTCTGGAGCCATCTTTTTTGGAACAGAACACGCAGAAAATAAAAATAATATAGCGATAATAGATACTATTTTGGTGTTTTTCTTTTTCTTAATACCCGCAGAAAATAAGACTACAAGACCTGGAATAACAATTACACCTAAAATGGTACCAATAACCATTCCTCCAACAGAAGCTGTACCAATAGTTCGATTACCTAACGCTCCCGCTCCAGTAGCTAACATCAGCGGAATAAGACCTGCTGCAAATGCAAAAGATGTCATTAAAATTGGACGTAGACGTGCAACTGCTCCTTCAATAGAAGCCGTTAAAACATCCATTCCTTGCTTACGCTTTAAATTAGCATATTCGACAATAAGAATTGCATTCTTACCTAATAAACCAATAAGCATGACCAGGGCAACTTGAGCGTATATATTATTCTCCAAACCCATGAACTTCAGAAACAAGAAAGCTCCAAACACTCCAGCTGGTAAACATAATATAACAGGCAGTGGTAATAAGAAACTCTCATACTGCGCTGCTAACAATAAGTAAACAAACACCAAACATAATAAGAATATATAAGCAGCTTGATTACCTGATATCTTCTGCTCACGTGTCATCCCTGACCATTCAATCTCAAATCCTTGAGGTAAGGACTCCGCTATTCTCTCTACTGCTTCAATCGCTTGACCAGAACTAAACCCTGGAGCCGCTTGACCTGTAATCATTGCCGAATTGAACATGTTGTAGCGAGTTATTTGCTCGGGGCCATATACACGTTTCATTTGCATAAAAGAAGAGTACGGTACCATTTCACCATCGCCTGTCTTAACATATAATGCTAATACATCTTCTGGTTTTTGACGTGTAAATGCATCAGATTGAACCATCACCTTGTACATCTGACCGTAGCGGATAAAGTTGGTTGCATATTGACTTCCTAGCAACGTTTGCAAAGTATTCATCGCATTTTCGACGGATACACCCTTTTTTGCGGCAAGGTCATAATCAATTTCTAACATATACTGCGGAAAGCCTACGTCAAAAGTTGTACTTGCAGATTCAATTACACCATCAGCCTCTAATTTTTCGATAAATTCATTGACAACTAGACTCGTTTGATTTAAGTCTTCATTTCCACTTTTATCCAATAAACGTAATTCAAAACCAGATGAATTACCAAATCCAGGAACAGTAGGCGGAGGAAAAAATTCAATTGTAGCATCTGCTATGTGATCCGTTTTTTCGCGTAAGACACGCATAACATCATCGACAGTCTCGCCACGATCACTCCACGGTTTTAAATTGATCATTCCCATTCCGTACGATGCTCCCGAAACCTCAGTAATAATACTGTAACCAGCAAGTGTAGAAACACTTTCTACAACTTCCATATCTCGAGCAATCTGATCCACCTCGTCTAATACCGTCTCCGTTCTATCTACTGTCGCTCCTGGAGGAGTCGTGACAGCAACATAAATCATACCTTGATCTTCTGTGGGAATAAATCCGGTAGGTACAATAGACATGGTACCCCAAGTCGCGACAAACATGACTACTAATCCGACTAAAGTAATCACCCTACGTCCAGCGATACGTGTCAATAGGCCTTTGTATTTTCCAGCTACTTTTTCATAATAATGGTTAAACCCTTTAAAAAAGCGTGCTAACAGTCCATTATTTTCTTTTTGATCATGAGGAGACCGAAGGATAATAGCGCATAAAGCCGGAGTTAAGGTCAATGCGTTGATTCCAGAGATAACAATAGAAGCGGCTAAGGTCAAAGAGAATTGACGATAAAACACACCTACAGGACCATCTAAAAATGCTACTGGAACGAATACAGCTGACATTACTAAGGTAATGGCTATTACTGCAGTACCAACTTCTTTCATCGCTGCTAGTGTTGCCTCCATAGGTTGCATATGCTCCTCTTCCATTTTTGCATAGACAGCTTCTACAACCACAATTCCATTATCTACAACAATACCGATAGCCAGTACAAGAGCAAACAAAGTCAATAAGTTGATAGAGAAACCCAACATTTGCATAAAAAACAGGGCCCCAATCAAACAGACAGGAACTGCTAAAATTGGAATAATAGTCGCTCTAAAGTTTTGTAGGAAGATAAAAACAACTATAAACACTAATAAAAACGCTTCTAGCAAAGTAATCAATACTTTAGACATGGAGGCATCTAAGAAACGTGAAACATCATATCCCATAGTATATGTCATCCCAGGAGGAAAAGTGCTTCCTTTCAATTCTTCCATTCGATCTTTTACACGTTGAATAACTTCTTGTGCATTAGATCCTGGTAATTGCTTCAACATTATAGATGCAGAAGGACGTCCATCAGTTTTAGAAACCATTTCGTAATCCAAAGATCCGAACTCAACATCCGCTATATCTTTGACGCGAATAATACTACCATCTGCATTAGCACGGATAGGAATATTTTTATATTCTTCAACCTCTGTAAATTTACCTGGATAACGTAATACATACTGTTGCATATTACGCGCTTTATCAGATGAAATACCCGTCTGCCCTGGTGCTGCTTCAATATTTTGACGTCGCAAGGCCGCTACAAGCTCTTCTGTCGAAATGGAATATGATGAGAGGCGATCTGGTTTCACCCAAATACGCATCGCATAATCCTTTGCACCCATAATTTGTGCAAAACCAACACCTTCTATACGCTTGAGCTCTTTAAGAATATTAATATCCGTAAAGTTGTAAATAAAACGTTCATCTGCTGTTTCATCATCAGTAAACATGTTGAGATACATCAACATAGAGTTAACTTCCTTTTCTGTTGTTACCCCTGCTTTAATTACCTCTTCAGGCAACTCATCCAATACAGTAGTCACTCTATTCTGTACGTTTACGGCTGCAATATCTGGGTCTACTCCTACTTTAAAAAATACCTGAATTAAAGTCGTACCATTATTTGTGGAAACGGTATTCATATAGGTCATCCCCGCAACACCATTAATTGCCCGTTCTAAAGGTATAGCTACCGCATTGGTACTTACTTCAGCATTCGCACCAGTATAGTTTGCTGTCACTACGACAGAGGGAGGCACAATATCAGGAAATTGTGTTATAGGCAATGTAAATAAAGCCAACAACCCTAATAACGTTATAAAAATCGAAATAACCAGTGATAAAACTGGTCTCTTAATATAGGTTTCAAACATCTATTTCATCCCTCCTTGAGTTATTACTTCTTTTGGTTGAATGGTCATCCCATCACGTAAGGATTGAACACCTTCAAAAACAACTTTTGTATCGGGCTCGAGTCCACTCTCTACTACATAATAATGTCCTACACGTTGACCATTTTGAAACGGAACCATCTTCACTTTGTTATCTGGTCCGACAACGTACACATAAGCTTTATCTTGAATTTCGAGTACAGATTTTTGATGTACAAAAGTTAAATCTCCAGTACTCGTAGGCACACCTATACGTCCAGAAGCTCCATGTTTTAACAATCCTTTTGGATTATCGAAACGAGCACGTAAAGAAATAGATCCTGTACTAGCTTCAAATTCACTTTCGACTAACTCTGCTACACCAGGATAAGGATAGACATCGCCGTTGGCTAAAATAAGTTTGACATCTTGTTTAAATTTATTTCGGTCAAATAAAGAGTCTGTAGCAATATCTAAGTATTCAGACTCCGAGATATTATAGTACACATTTACTTTTTCTTGATCAGATATGGTTGTAATCAAAGAACCTTCGGTTAGTAAAGACCCTTCTTTTAACTGTATTCTGTCGATACGTCCATCAAAAGGGGCACGTATCATTGTGTGGCTCAATTTGGTTCTCGCCTGATTTAACACAGCTTCTCCTTCATTTACTTTTGCCTTAGCTGCCCGTAATTGAACCTGTAATAAATCAGCTTCAGTTGAGCTTACAATATTTTTATCAACAAGTTTTCTGGTTCTTTCAATTTCTAACTCCACTTTCTTCACCTCAGCTTGAGCACTATTCAATGCAGCTTGCGCTTGTGCAAAATCAGCTTTATACTCTTCATCATTTAGAGCAAATAACACTTGGCCTTTACGAACAAAAGCACCTTCATCGACATAAATTTTATTTAAAAAACCTGTAAGTCTAGAACGCAGTTCTACATTACGTTGGGATTGAATATCTGCAATATATTCGCGATAAATCACAGTATCCATTTGTACTAATTTAGTAACTGGAACAGTTTTCAGTGGACTGTCAGATGTATTAGTATCCTTTGCTTCACCACATGAAGCAAACATAAATGCACTCCCCAATAGAGAATACCACAAACTATTTTTTGACATAGTTAAATGAATCTATTAATTAGATTTAATGAAAAAAATAAATGATAATATACGAGTAGAGAATCTACCGTCTAACAAAAAAATAAGAGAGAATTATTATTAGAATAATCTATAACGATACAAAAAGGTGTAGTATCCTGGTAAAATAAGGCGTCTTAAGTAATAAACGGGGTGCTTAATACTATCATTTAGTAGATATAGTCTTCGTAGCAGCCATGACACTAATAAAATTGTTGGAAGAACACTAAAAAAGGAACCTAAAATACGATAATCATCAAACTTGATGACAGGATACTCTTCTTTGTCTTGATTATGATCTAAATGCAAAACATCATCTAACACTACTTCAAGCAAAGTTTCACTAGCCGCAACAGGGATTGATTCTGCTAAAGTACAATACTTTACCTCATAGCATAGCACGTTGAGGTATCCAAATAAGGCTAAGAAGTATAATACTTTTTGCATGTGGCAAATATAAACAAGTTCGCTTATCATACAATGCCATTTTTTTGTAAAAA
>CANRHE010000043.1 GCA_947630335.1 uncultured Sphingobacterium sp. | reverse complement strand
AGGTTGCTATTTGTTCCGCTGTAAATTGCATTATCTACAAATGTATCTTTTTTATTAATTATTTTTAAGTTATTGTCTTATTTAGCCAATATCTTTTGGGTAAGTCAACGCGTATTTCACAACACGCTGCGACAATGCTTCTAAATTTGATAAATCAGAAGCTTCCGCAATTTCAATTAAATTACCGTTATTATTAACTATTTTTATAGGATTATGATTAGCCGAATATGCAGAGTTATACACTCTCTGATAGTAAACGAAATAATCTACATCATGATCATCAAGCGCAAACTCTCGCTTAACCTTTTCTTGAATCACACGTACATCTTCATCCGAAAAATCAACCGCACGCATTTCAGTCCTAAACAAATGACGATTCATCAAACCTTTGCATAATAGAGATAATATTTTATCTTCATGATTAGCCCAAGTCTTGACCGAAGCTAGAATATCAGTATCATCTAGTTTGGTAAAATAGTCTAGATGAGCACTACTTGAAGTAAAATTATGCGCATCAATTTTATGTTGAAGAAAATGCTGCAAGGCCTCAGTAGCGAATACATATATACCCGATTTTGTTAATTCTTTTGCTCGACGCAATACTTGAATCAACATCTGCTCCGCAGCAATAACTGTTTTATGCAAGTAAACTTGCCAGTACATCAATCGTCTTGCAATAAGAAATTTCTCAACCGAATAGATACCCTTTGCTTCCACGACTAACTCCTCATCAATGACAGTCAACATTTTCAATATACGATCAAAAGATATAACCCCTTCAGACACCCCCGTAAAGAAGCTATCTCGATTAAGGTAGTCCATCCGATCAACATCTAACTGACTCGATACTAACTGATGAAAAAATGGTCTTGAATATTGATTATTAAAAATGGTAATAGCAAGGTCTAATTGTCCCTTAAACTCAATATTCAATCTATCCATCAACAATGAAGAAATCACTTCATGAGACACCCCCTCAATAATAGTATGTTCTAATGAATGACTAAAAGGTCCGTGCCCAATATCGTGAAGTAAAATAGCCACCAAAGCAGCCTCCTCCTCTTCACCACTTATGAAGACTTCTTTAGCACGTAATGTATCGATTGCCAGTTGCATAAGGTGCATAGCACCTATTACATGTTGAAAACGGGTATGTAGAGCTCCCGGATATACCAGATGAGTCATACTAACCTGTTTGATATAACGCAAGCGTTGCATATAACGATGCTGTATCAGATCAAAGATTAATCCTGATGGTATCGAAACAAATCCGTAAACCGGGTCGTTAATAATTTTTTTCTTATTCAAATAAAACTATTTATGGCTATAACTTAAATTTATCATACAATAAATTTAAAAACACGTAATCTAATATAAAAGCAAAGATACATACAATGCAGTTAATAAATGTTAAAAATCCTGCTTATATTGTATATATGATTAGGTTAGTATCTTTATTTTGACTTCCTTAAGTTAAAAAGCTTAGGCGCTTTTTCTAAAAATTACGTAGCAATTCGAAAAATACAACTATGACAAAAACATATATACTTTGGGCAGATGACGAAATCGAGTTTTTAAAACCACATATTCTACTATTAGAAGAAAGAGGATTCCGTGTCAAAACGGTTAATAATGGGAATGATGCCGTAGAAGCATTCGATAACGAACCCTTTGATATAGTATTTTTGGATGAGAACATGCCTGGGTTAACAGGTTTAGAAACACTGAATATTCTAAAAACCATCAACCCAACCGTACCCATGGTTTTAGTAACCAAAAACGAAGAAGAGCACTTAATGGAAGAAGCTATCGGTGCCAAAATAGATGACTATTTAATCAAGCCCGTTAATCCAAAGCAAATAATACTAACCATTAAAAAATTTACGGAAAACAAAAAACTGATTAACGAAAAAACATCCATGGCTTATCTACAAGAATTTAGGAATCTTGCAGAAACAATTAATAACAACCTTAACTTCAACGAATGGACTGCAGCATATAAAAAACTAATATACTGGGAAATAGCACTGGAAAAACTTGAAAACGAAAGTATGCATGAAATATTGACCACGCAGAAATCAGAAGCAAATGGTATATTCTCTAAATTTATAGAAAAAAACTATATAAATTGGATTAACAATAAAGAGAAAAGCCCAATTTTATCCCATCAACTTTTAAAAGAAAAAGTATTCCCTAAATTAAATTCTGAAAAGCCAACATTCTTTTTTCTAATTGACAATCTAAGATATGATCAATGGCGTATTATTAACGATGTTATCACAAATTACTTTCGATTAGACCAAGAAGACAGCTACTACAGTATATTACCTACCGCAACACAGTATGCTCGAAATGCGATTTTTAGTGGCCTTACGCCCTTAGAAATGGAAAAACGATTTCCAACCTTATGGCAGAACGATGAAGACGAAGGCGGTAAGAATCAACACGAAGGGGAATTCCTGACGGATCAAATAAAAAGAATTTTAAGAAGAGAGGTAAAACATAGCTATACAAAAATACTCACTCTAGAACAAGGAAAAGAAACCTTAGAATCTATAAATAACCTGATGCAAAATGAGCTGAATGTACTTGTTTATAATTTTGTAGACATGCTATCACACGCTCGTACAGATATGCCTATGATACGTGAGCTTGCTAATGATGAAGCTGCCTACAGATCGCTCACACTTTCTTGGTTTGAACACTCTCCCTTATTAGATACCCTCAAATGGCTATCTCAAAAGCAAGTCAATGTCATCATTACTACGGATCATGGGACAATTAGAGTAAAAAAACCAAGCAAAATAATAGGCTACCGAAATACCAACTCCAACTTAAGATACAAACAGGGGAAGAATTTAAACTTTAATGCTAAAGATGTATTTCAGATCAAAAACCCTCAAGACGCGCAGTTACCCAAACTACATGTCAGCTCTACCTATGTATTTGCCAAGGATGACGCCTATTTTGTATACCCCAATAATTATAATCAATTTGTAAATTACTTCAGCGGCACTTTTCAGCACGGAGGAATTTCTCTAGAAGAAATGATTATACCGTATGCAACTTATAGTTCAAAATAGATACTTTTGTACGTATGATAATTGAAGTTAAAACCCTGAGCGAGCTACAAGACGCTGCTATTAGGATATTAAAAGAATATTCCGAAGAACGGATATTCTTATTCTATGGGACAATGGGTGCAGGCAAAACTACACTCATTAATGCTTTATGTGAGCAACTAAATGTACTTGATCACACATCAAGCCCAACATTCTCCATAGTGAATGAATACGCCTCCACACATGGACCAATCTATCACTTTGACTTCTATAGACTGAAAGATGAAGCTGAGGCATTAGACATGGGCTATGAAGAATATTTCTATTCTAACAATTATTGTTTTGTTGAGTGGCCAGAAAAAATACCCAATTTACTACCTTTAAATACCGTGAAAATAGAAATATATTCACCTGATAACCAAACACGTATAATTAAAGCAGAGAAATATTAAATTTTCTGCTTTTTTTATGCAACCATTATCTCTCCAAAAACGTCTTCCTAATATAACGACATCAATTATTTTGGAAAATATAAATTTAACTAACCTATGGAAAGAATGCAATTTGCAAAACAGAAAGGCACAAGCGCAGTTCTATAGCTACTTTTCCAAAAAGATGTTCGCTGTATGTATGCGGTATTCACATACAACACTTGAGGCAGAAGATATTCTACAGAATGGTTTTGTAAAAATATTTACTAAGCACAATACATACGATGGCAAAGGCTCATTAGAAGGTTGGATGAAGCGAATCATGATCAATACTGCGATCGAGGTATACAGAGCGAATCAAAGGAAGTTAACAGAATCAATTGATGATAATGAAAACATACAAATTGAAAGTCATTTAGTAGCTGATCAGATGGGATACAAAGATTTGCTCAAGCTAGTACAGCATTTACCATTAGGTTATAGAACTGTTTTTAACCTCTATGCAATTGAAGGGTATACCCACAAAGAAATTGCCGAAATGCTCCGTATTACAGAAGGCAGTTCTAAGTCGCAATTATCAAGAGCGAGGCAATGGTTGCAAACAAAAATAAGTAAACAAGCGTATTAAGTAATAATGGAAGATAAAGACTTAGACAAATTATTTCAGGAAGCTTTTAAAGAAGCTGAGGAAATACCTAGACCTGAAATTTGGGTACAGATAGAAAACAAATTAAAAGATGATTCTAAAGTAGTTCCCATAAGAAAAAGGAATAATTGGTGGAGCTATGCAGCTGCAGCCGCTATTTTTGTAAGCATAAGCGGTTATCTGACATCTAAAGTATTTGAAGAACGAAGCACTATTAAATTGACCGCAAATGTTCCTACTCCAGAGAAAGCAACAAGTAACTATAATTACAATACTACAAAGAGTCAATCTGTAGACGAAAAGCTTAAACAGGATAATAATACAAAATACGAGCACCTTGTTAATTATAGAGAAAAGAATAGTGATAATAACCTTGAAGCAGGTACTTCTAAGGTAGAGCTAGTATATATTGAAGAGTTAACAGAAAATCAATTATTAGCCAACATAAAGCTTGAGGAGCCTACTAGCCATTTACCAATAGTAAGACAAGTAACAGAAATCGATGATATAAAGCCCATTTTTGAATTTGAAGAAGAAAGCGAAAGTATGTATGCAGCCACACCAAATGAAGGTAAAGAAAAGAAAAATATTATAACCACATTATTGAATAATATAACAGATAATATAGATTCAAAAGTTAATAAGGAAGTTCGCTTTCATACCGATGACGAAGGTTCCTTTAGCATTAGTATATTAAATTCAATAGCAAAAAACCCAACTAAAAAAAGAAAATAAAATGAAAACAGCTATACATAAAATAATTCTTGCAGCGATTACAAGTATTACATTACTAAATATTGCATCTGCACAAATAGTAGAGGAAGTTATCGTTGAGAAAAAAGTTACTGTTAAGAAAGATTCAGTAACATCTGAAAAAAACATAAGTATAAATCTAGGTGTAGATGATTCCGAAAAAAAGATAAAATACCCACGTGCTTTTGGTGGAATCACTTTCTCAAGAATTGATTGGGGATTTTCTAGATTACTTGATGATGGTAAGTTTACCTTATCAGAAGACAATAGCTTCTTGAGTTATAAGAAAGCATCTAATTTTGGATTTGATGTAGCACAATTTGGATTACGCTTTAATGACAACTTCAAGTCCTATATATCCGCTGGTTTTGAATGGAATTATCTTCGTCTCAAAGAAAATATATTGTTAAAAGAAAACAGCCAATATCTAGACTACGACATTATCGATAGAGCTGAAGTAGACTATAGAAAAAATATCCTGACAAGCACCTATTTAAGATTGCCAATAACATTTGAATGGAGAAGCGACAGGAATAGTCACGGAAAAAGAATGAAAGTAGCATTCGGTGCCATGACAGGAATATTATTAAAAGGAACACAAAGACTTAAAAGCGATGCAAATGGCAAGCAAAAATTTAAGGACAACTATAATCTTTCAAGCTTTCAATACGGCCCTTTTATCCGTATAGGTTACAATGACTTTGGCATATTTGGTAAATATTATATAAACGACATGTTTGAAAATAGTCCAAATCAAAAGGGTCTACACAACCTAACATTTGGACTTTCATTAGGCTTTTAAACGAATTATTTAATTTAATTAATGTACTTTTACTGTCGAAATGAATTTTATTTCGACAGTTTTATTTTTATGGCACAATTACAATCTACTTGTCAATATATTCCAACCGACATTCAAAAACATAATCTTCCTTTAATACATGGCGAGAATATCAGCGTTATATTCGAAGGCAAACAGAATACTACTGCAGTAGATCATGTTAATTTTGGTATCCACAAAAATAAAATAACAGCTATAATTGGAGAGTCTGGTAGCGGCAAAAGTACATTGCTAAAAGTGATATATGGTCTTCTTGAGCCCAATACCGGTGAGGTTCGATATAATGGATGGCTAGTACCTACACGCAAAGACAAGTTAATACCTGGTCACGATGCTATGAAATTGGTATCCCAAGGATTCGAAGACCTTAATCTGTACGCAAAGGTATGGGACAATATTGCATCTCAGTTACCTAATACCAATATAGCTTACAAAGAATCACGAACCAAAGAAATGTTGATTCGTCTCAAAATAGACCACCTTGCTCAACAACGAGTAGCTGATTTAAGTGGAGGAGAAAGACAACGCGTAGCGATTGCTAGAGCATTAATTAATGATCCCGAAGTTTTGCTGATGGACGAACCCTTTAACCAAGTTGATGCTGCCTTTAGAGATGAATTACAACAAGATATTAGAAATATAGTAAACGAATTTGGGCTAACGGTGATTCTGGTATCTCATGACCCATCAGAAGTACTAGCAATGGCAGATGAGCTCATTGTCATGCGCAACGGTAAAATTGTAGACCATGGCAATCCTACAGAAATCTACTATTCACCAAAACACCCATACTCTGCCATACTATTAGCCAAGAGCAACATATTAAATACCGACGAAGCAAACCTCATCGGGATAGCTTCCAATAACACGGTAGGCATACATCAAGAATGGATTAACGTAGAACCAAATACGCAAAGCAAGTTCTATGTAAAAGACATAAAATTCAGGGGCTTTTACAAAGAATACGTTTTAAGCAACGATAGTATTAACCTACACGCTATTGTAAAAAGCAAAGAACCATTAGCAAAAAAAACATACGTAGCTATACAAATAGAACGTTACATTACTTTTTAAGCTCTTCTTTGATTAATTGAATTAACGAAGAGAACTCTTTAGGGGTATACCCTATAGACTGGTATATTATCTTTCCCTCTTTATTAATTAAAACATTACGTGGAATTGATTGCTCTGCAAACAAACTAAAGACCTGTCTCTTTAAATCAGGGTAAACCGGGAAAGTGTAGGCATTGTTCTTCATAAATGGATCTAATTTATCCCAACCTTCTTCCCGTGCCAAAACCAGAATATCGAAATCTTGACGACCTCCTAAGACATCCCATAACTCTTTTTGTAAACGAGGCAACTCTTGTCTACAAGGAGGACACCAAGTTGCAAAAAAGTTTAATAACACTACTTTGCCTTTTAATGAATGAGTTGACACGACAGCACCTTCCTTATTCGTAACAGAAAAAGCAGGCACATTATCTCCAACCTTTACCTTCCACTCTTGTGCTTTTGCATGTATACCTAACATAACAAATAGAGCAACTACAGCAATTATTCTTTTCATAACAAAATTTTTAAATATTAATAACGTATTTAACAGCTAAAAAACAATCTAATTTTCGCCTTCACTTAGCCATTTCAACATCTCTTCGAACCAATCTCCTTCCTCATCCTTATTATACATGCCAAAGCCGTGAACACCCTTAATAAATTTATAAAAATGATTAGCTACACCAAACTCATCCAGTTTTTCTTTGTACACTAACGAATTTTGAATCGGCACGGCCTGATCCTCTTCAGCATGTACTAGAAAAGTTGGTGGTGTTTTGGCATTGACATTTAACTCATTAGAGAAACGCTTGACATCATCTTCATTAACATTCGGTCCAATTAAGTTTGTCTTAGACCCAAGATGAGTAATATCCTCTCTCATAGAAATAACAGGATACACCAAAACAGAATAATCAGGACGCAACAGATCATTCTCCACAGGACCAATATAGGAAGTATCCCAATGCGTAGACAACGTTGATGCCAGATGTCCACCTGCAGAAAACCCAAGCACAACGATTTCTTCACTCGCCATACCTAAGGCGGCAGCCTGCGTTTTTATATACACCATAGTACGTTGGGCATCTTGTATAGGCCCTATACGCTTATCATGCATCTGCTTACTATCAGGTAGGCGGTAACGTAATAAGAAAGAAGTATATCCCGAATCCAATAATCTTTTAGCCACATCATGCCCCTCATGACGCATAGCAACAGCCCCATACCCCCCACCGGGTAAAATAAGAAATATCTTATTACTTTTTATCTTTTCAGGTTTATAGATATATAATTCTGGAATATTATGTCCTAAAGAAACTCCCTCCACACTGTTTATAATACCTTGTGGATATAGTTCTACTCGATTTTGTCCTTTAACATGAGTAATCATAAACAAACCTACTAAAAGAAAGTAAAAACTACTCATCACTATTGATTAACAACTAATATTAAGCTTAAATCTTTATGAGGAAGATCAAATTTATCAGCCATATCTTTATTCGTCAAACTCCCTTGAAATAAATAAACAGCATTTCGAACACCTGTACTATGCCTAATCAAATTATTTACGCCTGCAAACTCTCCTATTTGCACAATCAAATCACTCAAGATATTAGTTAAAGCATACGTCGCCGTTCTGGCTACGCGAGAGGCAATATTAGGTACACAATAATGGATCACATCGTATTTCTTAAAAACAGGCTCTTCATGTGTAGTCAGAGCAGAAGTCTCAAAGCAACCTCCTTGATCGATAGAAACATCTATAAGAAGAGAATTGGGTTTCATCTCAGAAACGGTCTCTTCCGAAATAACACATGAACATCTGCCATTCTTAGCGCGCAGTGCTCCAATCACAACATCACACGATTTCACAACCTTATTTAAAATCAATGGTTGTAAAACGGAAGTATAGACACGATACCCGATATTATTCTGCAATCGACGAAGTCTAAAAATAGAACTGTCAAATACCTTAACTTGAGCACCCAATGCCAAGGCTGTTCGCGCTGCAAATTCTCCCACCGTACCCGCACCTATGATTACTATCTCTGTAGGTGGGACGCCACTTATACCACCAAGCATCAAACCCTTTCCGCCATAAACATTAGAGAGGTATTCACCTGCAATATGAATAGAGGTCGTACCTACTATTTCAGACATGGCCCGAACCACCGCCAAATGACCCCCCTCATCTGCTAAATACTCAAAAGACAACGCGGTTATCTGCTTAAACATCAACGCCTTTAAAACCTCCAAGCTCATCAGAGAAGGCTGTTGAGAAGAAATAAGAACCTGTCTATGCTTCATCTTCTCGACCTCCTCCACAGTAGGACTACTAACCTTTAGAATAATATCCGCCTTATACACCTCCTCTACACTATAAACGATAAGTGCACCATGCTCACTGTATTCATGATCACTAAAATTGGCACCTAGACCAGCACCAGCCTCCATAATGACATGATGACCATTATCAATCAATAATGCCACAGAAAAAGGGGTGAGTGAAATTCTCTTTTCACACGAAAAAACTTCCTTCGGTATACCAATGCTGATCGAGGCCCCTTTAATGTCCTTTAACTTCGTTTGCGTTTGATTTTCCGCAAAAAAAGAAGGCTGCATATCATGTAATACATTCATTGGCTATATTTACTTATCTAGTAAATATAAGAAACAAATAATATATTTGTAAAATTATATAAACTGTAATCTTGTTTAATCAAGAATAGTTTGGTGAATTAAATATTCAAATGAAATTTTTTAGATTAGTAAATCATATAAATATTGTCCCTAGATGGATAATATTCTGCTTAGATGTATCCGCTGCTACTTTAGCATTTGGGGTAGCTTACCTCTTGACTAATAGCTTTAACGAGTTATTTTTTAATATAGAAGATTTTTACATTAATCTTTTTCTATTTTTATTATCAAGTATAATTGCCTTCTCAATTTTCAAATTATACTCAGGAATTATCCGATATACAAGTGCATTAGATTCCATTAGAATACTTTCAACGGTATTATTTACCACATTCACATTATTCTTTATCAAATTATTAGCAGTAATATTTAACACTGGTTTTGTCATTGATAGTCGATTGATTATCATTTATGCATTAATGCTATTTGCTTGTTTACTTGTTTATAGAACTACTATAAAAATATTTTTTCAGTATTCAAAAACAGTAAAAAAAATAAAGAAAAACACCCTAGTATATGGAGCTGGAGATCTTGGTATTGCCGTCAAACATACATTAGACCATGATTTAACTAATAATAGAATAATAGTTGCTTATCTTGATGAAAACCTAAATAAAATAGGAAAAGTTATTGATGGTGTTAAGATAATAGATGCAAATGAATTAGAGAATGTCATCATTAGACTGAAAGTCGACGAAGTCATTATTGCAATCCCGTCTATGCTCCCCGATAAAAAAGCGGAGATAATTGATATATGCCTAGAACATGATGTCATTGTTTCAACTTTACCTCCAGTAAATAAAATTATGGGAGGAGATGTTTCCGTTAAACAGATTAAAAATGTAAAAATAGAGGACTTATTAGAACGAGCACAGATCCAAATCAATAATGAAGATATAAGGACACAGCTAGAGGGCAAAAGAGTATTAGTGACAGGAGCCGCAGGCTCTATTGGAAGCGAAATAGTCAAACAATTATGTAAATTTAGTCCTCAAATAATAATTTTATGTGATCAAGCTGAAACACCTTTACACAATCTACAGTTGGATCTACAAGAAAATAATAAGAATCAGATTTTTCAAACTTTTATAGCAGATGTTAAGAATGAAAAACGGATGCGCTTTTTGTTCGAAACTTTCAAGCCACACGTGGTGTACCATGCTGCCGCATACAAGCATGTTCCGATGATGGAGCAGCACCCCATTGAGAGTATCAGTACCAATGTTTTAGGTACCTATACTGTAGCAAATTTGTCAGTAGAATATAATGTTAAAAAATTTGTATTCGTTTCAACAGACAAAGCAGTGAATCCTACCAACATTATGGGAGCCTCAAAACGAATTGCTGAAATATATGTTCAAGCCCTAAATAACCATCTCTTAAATAACAATAAGAGCACGAAGTTTATAACGACTAGATTCGGAAATGTATTGGGTTCTAACGGCTCTGTGATTCCGCGTTTTAGAGAACAGATCGAAAAAGGAGGTCCAGTAACCGTTACCCACCGAGAAATAACGCGTTATTTCATGACCATTCCAGAAGCATGTCAATTAGTGTTAGAAGCAGGTAATATGGGAGAAGGAGGCGAGATATTTGTATTCGATATGGGTAAGTCGGTGAAAATAGTGGATCTAGCCGAAAAAATGATTAAATTATCAGGATATACTCCATACAAAGAAATAGACATCAAATTCACTGGATTAAGACCTGGGGAGAAATTATATGAAGAGTTATTAAATGACTTAGAAAACACCTTACCAACTCATCACAAAAAAATAATGATTGCCAAAGTAAGAGATAATAATTTTACGGCAGTCAATCAATCTATTAATACTTTATTTGAAATTATAAAAACTCAACATACGAAAAACATAGTACGTGAAATGAAAAAAATTGTTCCTGAATTCAAAAGCAAAAACTCAGAATACGAACAATTAGATACAGAGACAGAGAAGATAATACTATAAGTTTCCGTAAATTAGTATTTTAGTCTTGTTAATTTTCAAGAAAAGTGTATTTTTGCGTTCCGTATATTTTAATATTAACTAATGTCGACAAATAATAATCTAGAGAAAAAAAGTTCTTTTTTCCAGGACAACCTAAAAAGCATCATATTTATTGGTACTGCTATCGTTGTATTGATAGTTTTATATATTGGTTACCAAAAAATTTACTTAGCACCTCGTGCTGGTGAAGCTGCCGATGCAATGTATAAAGCAGAAGAGTTTGCTTTAATTGACTCTTTACAAAAGAAAGCAATAGATGGAGACGGCTCTTTCTTAGGCTTTCAACAGATTGCAGAAGAATACTCTAATACACCATCAGCAAATATTGCAAATGCATATTTAGGTGGTTTATATCTTCGCGAGCAAAATTTTCAAGAAGCTATTAAATACCTAAAAAAATACTCAGAGACTGGAAGTGAAATATTAGACCCATTAGTTATTGGTCTAATAGGTGACGCTTATTCAGAATCACATGATTATAAGAATGCTGCAGATTATTATAAAAAAGCTTCAGAAAAATCTAAAAACTCCTATACAACACCTTTGTTTTTGAAAAAATTAGGTTTAGTGTATGAACAATTAGACGAAAATAAATTAGCAGCTGAAGCCTATAGTAAAATTAAAACGGATTACCCGGAAAGCACAGAGGCTACTACCATTGATGGTCCATTAGCACGTGCTGAAGCAAAGCTATAAACGATTAAACATTATATAAAAAGGCTGCTTCAATAGCAGCCTTTTTCATTAACATAAAACACACAATATGTCAAGTAGCCACAAAAACTTATCTGATTTTTCACACATTACTATCAAGAGTGCACAAAACTTAAAGTTTGCCATTGTTGTTTCACAATGGAATGCAGAAATAACAGGAGCACTTTTAAATGGTGCTATTGATGGGCTTATTAACAATGGAGCTACTGAAGCTGATATCAAAATCATTGAAGTACCAGGAAGTTACGAATTGATATCAGGAGCTGACATCGCATTAAGAAATAAAGACTTTGACGCTGTAATTTGTTTAGGATGTGTCATACAAGGGGAAACAAAACACTTTGATTTTATTTGTAATGCGGTAGCCAATGGTATAGCTAACGTAGGATTAAAATACAATAAACCAGTAATATTTGGCGTTTTGACTACGGACAATGTACAACAAGCAACAGACCGTGCAGGTGGTAAACATGGTAACAAAGGAGAAGAGGCTGCCATAACAGCTATTCAAATGGCTCATATTAGTAAAGAGTTTTAAGAAAACTCTAATTCTAATACCTTTCTTCCACTAAAGGCATGCGTTATAATCTTATTCTATATTTACACCCGATCTTACAGTTGATATTATCCTAATGAATAATAAATCTACAGGATCAAAACAAAATATAGAATAAGATAGTTTATTACTTTAATAGCAGATCATTAAGTATTCACTATGAAATTAGTAAAGTATATCCTATTCATTTGTTTGTTTTATTCCTGCCATATAGTGGTAGCCCAGAATAAAAGTAAGCAATTGATCTTAAAGACTATCGGTGATGCAGCAAAGTGGAAATCTCTAAACTATATATTATTTAGTTCTAATAGTCCAAATAACAATTTTCTACAAAGATCATATCTAATTGATAAGCAAACAGGTAAAGCACGTCTCGATGCTGTCACGACAGACAACGAAAGTGTAGTCATGCTTTTCAATTTTAAGCATAAGAGAGTCGAAAAATGTTATATTAACGGACAATTATCCGATCTCAACTCATTAAAAGTTCCTCTTCAAGAGGTCTTAAATCAACTTTTTCAGGATACGGAGCTTTTATTTCTTCCTATGTTTGTTATTTCTGCACCAAAAAACCACATAGCTATCAAAACAGATCAAATTGTGAATGCCGAAAGACTTGTAGAAGTAGTATTCCAGGGAGTATCCAATCTGAATAAAGATAATATAGAGGGTTCTATATATATTAACAATAAAGGAGAATTAAAAGAATATATCATCAATCAAGAAAAAATAGCGCTTAGCGACATTAAAGATATTGGAGATGGTATATTAATACCGACAAGCTTTAATTATGCAAATACTGCAAAAACTATTAAATTTACAACTGTAGCTGCTTTTACAGATGTTGAATTAAGTCGTTTTTCTAACTTATAAAAAACTTTACTATGAACTGGATTCCATTAAACACAATAACTCAATTGGATGATATTCAAAAATCCGATTCGACTATCATTATATTCAAACATAGTACACGATGCGCTGTAAGTAGTATGGCTAAAAGAAATTTAGAATTCGACAAAGATCTTTTACCAAATACAGCCCCAATATATTATCTCGACTTAATCGCCAACCGCGATATATCCAATAAAATTACTGAAATATGGGGCGTAAGACATGAGTCTCCACAAATACTAATCGTTAAAGGTGACACTTGTATCTACAATGCCTCGCATTCTGATATCGAAATGCAAGACATTGTAGACCATATTAGTTAAAATAAGTAAGTTGTCCAATACGTCCTTTCTGATCAATAACGGCAAATACATATTTCTCACCCTTACGGATCTCAATACCATTCGCTGAAGTATACTTCTTGCTAGACAAAGAAGGCGTGGTTCCATCTATTGTGTAATATATAGTATAATTAGGGTACTCCGTATTAGCTAGAATTCTTCCTCCAGATTCCTTTACTCCAACAGCAGGTAGTCGAAAGGCAAAACTATCCGCTAACTTTGGCAAGTCGACATGAGCTATGCGGTTAATAAAACTCGAATAATCCTGATCAAAAGCCACAGTTGTAAATGTCAACTCATTTTCATAATCTCTCTTAGGAGACCATGCACGCTCTGCTAAAGCAAAAAAACGAGGAAATACCATATAGTCGAGTTTATCTTCACTATGTACGGTCTCCGCAAATAAACCGCCCTTTATTCCCAATATATTTTTTCTGCCAGCTTCAGTCAATCTTACTCTATTCTTAAACCCTTCCTTTCCTAATGCTTTTCCACTATAATATAAGTCTATATTAGCGAAATAATCTTCTGGTAGAAAAGAAAATGAATGGTATAAATCAGCGTAAGTTGCCCAATTCAGACCAGGCTCCATAAAATTGGTATTCCACATCATATCGAAATACATATTAGAAGCACTGATACTTACCGTAGGATAGCCAGCATTAGCTAATCGATAAGCCAGATCCTCCTGCCCCCCGCCTATGACATTATTCCATACATCTACTTGCATATTCATTTTGTTGGGAAGGGCTTCATTAACGACCATCCCTTTTCCATGGTTAACCATTCCAATTTCTTCCCAGCCCGCTAATTTCAATCCCTTACTAGCACAAATAGCATTAATTCGCTCAATATAGTATGGCCATACTTGATGGACTGAAGTAAAGCCCTGTTCACGCATTAACTGCTTAATTTTGGGTGATCCTTCCCATACACCATTAGGGACTTCATCACCTCCCAAAGACACCTTTGTAAAAACAACACCTGCTTCATCATACATACTCTTGAACTCATCTAATACCGTATTCAGGAAAGTATATACAGATGGGACTGCAGGATTCAATACATTATCACTGAAGTATTGTACGGAGTTATATATCGAGGTGTCATCAAGGTCGTGTAACAAGTACTCCTCAGCCTCTTTATGCTTACCTGCCGCTTTCAAACGCTGATACCGCATCTCCATCGCTTTGATAGCAGCACGAGAGTGACCAGGAGTTTCGATCTCTGGCACAACAGTAATAAATCTTTCTTTAGCATACTTTAAGATGTCGATAAAATCTTCTCGACTCAAATAATAGCGACCTGTCCCCGTAGCACCTGACCCATATGCAGGATGTAGAGAATTTCCCGTACTAAACAAAGGGCCACGGTTTGCTCCAACTTCGACTAATTCTGGCAGAGAAGGTATCTCAATCCTCCATCCTTCATCATCAATTAAATGAAAATGGAATACATTAAGCTTATAAGCCGCCATTATATCCAAATATTTGAGTATTGTCTTCTTATCCTGAAAATTACGAACAATATCCAACATAAAACCACGGTACCCAAAGCGAGGCTCATCCTCGATGTCTACAAAAGGGAATGACAAAGGAATTCCAGCTGACAGAGCATCATTAAGCAACATAGAACGTAAAGATTGTAATGCATAGAATACACCTTTGGAAGTGTATGCTTCAATCTGTATACCCTTAGTATTTACACTCAAGCGATACGCTTCTTCCTTTAATGAATTATTCCGTTTAATATGTATAGTAGCAGCTTGATTGGATGACTCTACCAGTTTCAACTCAGTACCTAAGGCACTTTTCACGGCTTGCGTTAAGATAGAGGAATCACCGAAAGAACGATCCAGATAATAAGAAGTACCTACATTAACTGCATACCTACCTTTACTAACTCGAATAGATTTGGGAGTTGGAAAAACTAAAGGATAAGCAGACTCCTTAGTCAGTCTATCATTTTTGTCATACAATGCTAAATTAAAAGCAATACGTTCTTCTATCGATTTAACAATAGGCTTATATTCTACATTATTAACTGCAAAGTATTCCTTTATATTTTGGTTATTCTGGAGATAGAACCCATTAGGAACTGTAGATATATTAGATATCGGATATTTTGTTTGATAAGGTATAGCAATAGAATCATTAGGATTCATAACCTGCCCAGCAAATAGAAGCTTATACAGATTTCCCTTAGCATCTACAAATTCGTATTCTGGTGTTTTCTTTTCAATCAAAGGGTACATAGTAGTAAACCATAGATCCCAAGACTTCAAGTCGATTGACCGATTAGAGATATTTTTTAGAATCAGTTCGACATCCAAATTATCTTTACCATTATATTGAGGCGAAACACGCCATTTGATCTGTAACTGTTCTCCTATGTTACTTTGCGCTGAAGCCTGTTTACTCAGACTAAAAATACTTAGTCCGATTGCAAATAGGTGACCTATATTGGATTTACTCATTACCTGTTAAGTTTAGTGGTTATGTATTATAAAAATAAGAAATGATTGCTATTTAAAAAATAAAAAAATATTTTGATTTATTAAAGATCATTTCTATATTTGCATCACCAAAAACAAAAGGCCCGTTCGTCTAGGGGTTAGGACGCAAGATTTTCATTCTTGAAACAGGGGTTCGATTCCCCTACGGGCTAC
>CANRHE010000042.1 GCA_947630335.1 uncultured Sphingobacterium sp. | reverse complement strand
CATTCTTGATAGAACCTACAAGTATACCACTACCTTGGGCCCAAACAACCAAATTCATTAACACACACAGTATTATCAAACTTGTCTTTTTCATGTTTAAATTTAGTTTCAACTTGAATTAATTTTAATTTAACACAAAGGTATAGGCAGTACATTAACTAAATATTACGACCAGATTACCTTTGGTTAAACCTAACATTAAGCTAATGTTACGGTGATGATTGAATGCATACAGGGAAAGAGAAAACTGGCCCATCACTATGAATACCTTCATGGGATTCATTAATAACAATAATTTGACAGCCTTTTACATTTAGAATAGGTAAATTGCATAGGTATATTATATAGTGAAACATAATGTCAGAGATTATTGTCCAATCAAAAGATTTATCTTTTCAATATGCAAATAGTGAGCAGCGGATCCTATTTGCTGATGTCGAAATAAAAAAGGGAGAACATAGCTTATTATTAGGTGACTCTGGTACTGGAAAAACAACCCTGCTCCATCTATTATCTGGTCTCTCCAATCCCACTACTGGGAAAGTCTGGATAGATAAGCGAGATATTTATAGCCTTGGTTCTACCGATCTAGACAAATTTAGAGGTCAACATATCGGTTTTATCTTTCAAGAAGCTCATTTGATTAAAAACTTGACTATTGAAGAGAACATCCGATTAGCACAAAATCTAGCTAATAAAAAGGAAAATAAGACTGCAGTACTTGATGTATTACATAAACTACAGCTGGAACATAAAGCGAATAGCTATCCAGATGAATTAAGTAGAGGTCAATTACAAAGAGCTGCCATAGCAAGAGCAGTAATTAATGGTCCTGACCTACTCGTAGCAGATGAACCTACTGCATCCCTAGATGATACGAACACAAAGTTGGTACTCGACTTATTGTTAAATACGGCATCTAATTATAATGCTACTCTGCTAATTGCAACCCACGACAACAGAATTAAGGGTCATTTTAATAACACGTATCAACTTTAAACGAACTTTATGAATACTTTAGCACTGGTCTGGAAAAACATAACAAGGGAGTGGGGTTCTACCATTTTAAGTGTATTATTGACTGCTTTTGGAGTGGCCATATTATTGGTTATATATATATCTGGAGATAATTTTGAAAAACAATTAACCAATAACAGTAAGAATATCGACTTAGTAGTGGGTGCCAAGGGTAGCCCAATGCAACTCATTCTAAGTTCTCTTTTTCATGTAGATAACCCTACTGGCAATATCTCTCTCGCTGAGGCTAATGAAATTGCAGACAATCCCTTAATAAAATTAGCTGTACCCATATCTCTAGGGGATAATTACAAAGGTCATCGCATCATAGGGACTGATTCTTCTTATTTAGAATTATACGAGTTATCTATTAAAGAAGGCAACTTATGGAACAAATCTTTCGAAGTAGTATTGGGATCAGAGGTCGCTCGAAAAAACAACTTAAAAATAGGTGATGAAATTCATAGTGCACACGGGCTATCCGAGGAAGCACACGTACATGATGACCATCCCTTTCGTGTAGTCGGAATATTATCTCCGTCGAACTCGGTTGTCGACAACTTAATTCTGACCAACCTTGCTAGTGTATGGGAGGTGCATGGTATAGATCATCATGGAGAACATATCCATGACGAGAGTTGTGATCACGATCATGATGATCATCATGATCACAGTACACATGAACATCATACAACGGTGGAGGATGTGCAAGGGCATGATCATAGCCATGATCACGAAGAAGGAGAATTGGTGAGGGAAAAACCGTCTTCAAATAATGAATTCATCAAAAATATTGGTCAAGATATGATTCAAGACCATGGTGTTGAAATAACGGCTCTATTAATAACTTATAATTCACCTGCTGCCATAAGCGTAATACCACGTATAATTAATCAAAGTACCAATATGCAAGCGGCATCGCCTGCTATTGAAAGTGCTCGTATTTTTTCGTTGTTAGGAGTTGGACTTGACTCATTAGAAATACTAGCTTATGCGATCATGATTATTGCTGCTTTGAGTGTATTTATTAGCCTCTATAATGCCTTAAGAAGTAGAAAATATGATCTTGCGATCATGCGTACTATGGGAGCTTCAAAAAGTAAACTTTTCACGTTAATCATAGCAGAAGGATCAGTTATTACGATGATTGGTGGTCTATTCGGGCTTATTGTAGGTCATTTAATACTTGCTTATATTACGACACAAACCAGCCAAAGCGCTGATTTTATACAAGCCTTTGAAGTATATCCTTTTGAGCTTCTCATACTTTTGGCTGCATTATTAATAGGTGTAGTAGCTGCATTTATTCCGGCTTTTAAAGCTTACAACACAACAATATCTAAAACTTTAGCTTCTAAATAATGAAACAATTAATATTAATACTTACACTAGCATTTAGCTTTATTACATCCCACGCTCAAATTGGGGGAAATGGAAGGTATCCAGACGCACCTGACCACACGCCAATGATGAATAGTACGTGGGAAGCTATTGATAAAATGATGTATAAGGTAACAACCGAAGGCAACAAAAAAGTATATACCCCTCACTACCCTGCAGAATTAAAAAAATTACAGAACAAAATAGTACAGCTTCCGGGATATATGGTTCCTTTGAATAGTGGTCGTAATCATAGTACATTTATGCTATCCGTATTGCCGATTGCACAATGCCAATTTTGTGGTACCAACGGAATACCTCCAATGGTAGAAATATTCATGAAAAAAGGAACAATAAAGTTTACAGAAGAGCCTATTAAACTAAAAGGTAAAATGGTATTTAATCCTGAACCTTTAAAAGGTAATGCGGAAATTCAGATAATTGATGCAGAAATAATCAGGTAATTACCGATTCAGTAAAGACACTTCTAAAACGGCAGCGAGAGCTGCTGTTTCTGTTCTTAGACGTGCCTCTCCTAAAGATAATGGCACAAATCCTGCAGCTAAAGCTAAAGCAATCTCTTGCTCTGAAAAATCACCTTCAGGACCTATTAATATGAGATACTTTTGGTCAGCAGTAAATGTAGTATTGATATATTTTTTTTCGGAATCAATACAATGTGCAATGCCTTTGAGCGAAGTCTCATTAGCCTGATTTTCTATAAACTTGGTGAACGAAATAGCGGGATTAATTTTCGGAACATACGCTTTTAACGATTGTTTAGCAGCAGCAATCGCCACTTTTTCCAAACGTTCTACTTTAACTTCTTTCCGTTCAGAACGAGCACAAATTACAGGTGTAAATTCATGAATTCCGATTTCGGTAGCCTTTTCTAAGAACCACTCTATTCGATCAATATTCTTAGTTGGGCCAACAGCGAGGTGCAACTCATAGGAAGTTTTACCAAATTCTTGTACTACTTCTAAAACTGTTAAACTCGTGCGCTTAGGATGTGCATCTAATATTTCTGTTTTAAATAATCCTCCACGTCCATCTATTAAATGTATAATATCACCTGGTTGAAGGCGCAGTACACGAATAGCATGTTTACTTTCTTCTTCATTTAACAAAAATGAAGAATGATGATTTTCAATTGTGGGGGTATAAAAAAGATGCATTACTAAATTGTATTTTCTTGATCATCAATTCCTAAAAAATCCAGTTTGACGAACTCAATATTTTGATGCGTCTTGCGCATAATAGTGAATACGTATCCGAAGGCTTCGGTAGAATCACCGACATCTGGTATCTTTTCAAAAATCTCACTAACTAATCCCGAAACAGTGTCGTAATCGGAGCTTTCAGGTAGTTCAAGTGGTAAATAACTATTAATATCGTGAAGATTGGCACCAGCATCTACCATGTATTCAAGATCAGAAAGCTGTTCTACAACAGGAACCTCTTCGTCATACTCATCTTGAATATCACCTACCAACTCCTCCACAATATCTTCTAAAGTAACCATTCCGGAAGTACCACCAAATTCATCTAGAACAAAAGCGATCTGAATTCTTTTGAGCTGAAACTCAGTAAGCAAGTCTTTAATCTTTTTTGTTTCAGGAATAAAATAAGGACTTCGCATAATATCGCGAAGAATCACTTTATCTGATTTGACAAGTATAGGTAGAAGATCCTTAGTATGGACAACTCCTACAATTTGATCAATATTATCATCATAAATAGGAATACGAGAATAGCCCTCCTCCGTCACAGTATCTATAAATACCTCAGCGGTATCGTCAACCTCAACAGCGATGATTTTGGTCCGAGGAACCATTATGTTTTTAACAATACGTTCATTAAAGTCAAAAACATTTTTTATCAATTCATGCTCAGAGATATTCAACGCTCCTGATTCTTTTCCTTTGTCCAAAAGGTACTGTAATTCTTCTGAAGAATGGCTAGAATCATTTGCAAATGACTTAAATCCTATTAATTTCAATAGCAAATTAGCCAATCTATTGAATAAATAAATCAGAGGCATCAAAAGATAGTAGAACAATCGCAAAGGAATCGCGACTTTTAAAGTTGTTCCTACGGGTCTTTGGATAGCAATTGATTTGGGAGCTAATTCACCTAATACAACATGTAATAAAGTAATAGTCGCAAATGCAAAAACAAAAGATAGTCCTTGAACCCATGGCAAAGTGAGGTCAAATCCAAAGAATGTTAGTAACGGCATAAAAACTGTTACTAATGTTCGTTGACCAATCCAACCGAGGCCTAGAGAGGCTAAAGTAATACCTAGCTGGGTTGCAGCTAGGTATCTATCTAAATGCTCTATAATATTTTTTGCAATCTTAGCAACTTTACTACCAGACTTAGCTTGTAATTCGATTTGAGAAGACCTGATTTTAACAATAGCAAATTCTGCAGCTACGAAAAAACCATTAGCCAAAACAAGTAAAATTAACCAAAATATATCCAGAGCCATTTATCGTTCTACTTGTTTCTAATTTCTGTATTATAAAGCTCGATACTCTCCATTACAATACTTTGTGCATAGGTACGTCCATGCAAACCTTCTATAACAACGGACTTACCTTCTAAAGCTTTGTAAGATTCGAAAAACTGAACTATTTCCTTCATCGTGTGTGGTGCAAGCTCAGAAATATCATTGATATGATTATATGATGGATCATTCTTTGCTACTGAAATGATTTTATCATCCTGCTCACCACCATCAACCATGTGCATTACACCGATTACTTTAGCTTCTACTAAGGTCATCGGGTAAAGGTCAACAGAACATAACACTAAAATATCTAATGGATCTTTATCATCACAGTATGTTTGTGGAATAAACCCATAGTTAGCAGGATAGGTTACTGATGAATATAAAACACGGTCTAACTTAACTAAACCACTCTCTTTCTCTATTTCATATTTCCCTTTAGAACCGTTAGGAATCTCAATAATAGCATTCACTGAATTTGGCAAATCCTCACCTGGGGATACTTGATGCCAAGGGTGTTGTGTACTCATTAATTTATTACTATTTATTTTGTTTTACTTTTTGTTTTTTTCCATCTTTTGAACAAACCTATTACAATTGGTAAAAATGCTATAACTATCAGTCCAATTATAATATACTCGACATAATCAATAATCGAGGGGAATAACTCACCTAAAAAATAACCAGACAGCGTTAATAGGGTAACCCAAATGAGAGCCCCTAAGACATTATATATTACAAATTTCTTGAAATCTAGTTTTACGACTCCTGCAAATATGGGTGCAAAGGTACGAATAATAGGAACAAAGCGACCAATTATTAATGCTCTTCCGCCGTATTTTTGATAAAACTCTTCGGCCATCATCACATATTCTTTCTTAAAAATAAGGGAGTCCTTTCGTTTGAATAACATAGGCCCTGCACGATAACCAAACCAATACCCTGTAAAATTACCTAGAATCCCTGCTCCTAGAATCCCAAAAAACATCTGTGTGATCGTAACATCAATTTTTTCCAAAGCACAAAATAACCCTGCTAAAAACAGTAAATAGTCTCCTGGAAGAAAAAAACCAAAGAATAGTCCTGTTTCAGCAAATACAATCAAACAAACAATATAGAAACCACCATGACTTAGTAAGTACTCGGGATCTAACAGTTGTTGGAAAGTCATCAAAAAATCTTGCATGTTTTCGTTTTAAGATACGCGTATAATAATCTTCGAGACGCTACTCATTAGGATGAGTTTCGTTAATAGCTTCACTAATATTTAAAGCAATTTCTTCCATTTCCTTAGCTGGCAAAGAGAGCTTAGGTTTCTGAAAATTCATGTCACTCACTTGATGGAGTGGAATTAAATGAATATGAGCATGTGCCACTTCTAATCCAACTACAGCAATCCCTACCTTTCGACAAGGGAATGCCTTTTTGATACCTTTCGATACTTTTTTGGCAAAACTCCAAAGACGCATGTATTCCTCTTCTTCAATATCGAATATATAATCGGTCTCTTTTTTAGGAATAACCAATACATGACCAGGTGTAAGCGGTGATATATCTAAAAAAGCCAAAAACTCCTGATCTTCGGCTACCTTATAGGCTGGTATTTCTCCAGAAATTATTTTACTAAATATTGTAGACATAAATCTATCAATTTGATACGGGCAAATATAATAAAAAGATACTAGATGCTTCGCACATATCTAAGCCATTTTAAGGAATAGTCAAAAACAAAATAGGGAAACCCTCATGATTATAGATGGTTTCCCTATTTAAATAATGAAGTATGAACGGTTATGGCATACCGCTCATAACCTTCAACTTATACTATCTTGAAATTTCTAAAACCTCAAACTCTATCTCTCCAGCTGGTGCATTTACGATTGCAACCTCTCCTACAGACTTTCCTAATAGACTTTGTGCTATCGGAGACTTAACAGAAATCTTACCAGATTTCAAATCGGCCTCAGTCTCTGAAACTAATTGATAAGTCATCTCAGCACCATTCTTCTTATTCTTAATCTTGACAATTGATAATGCTAACACTTTAGTCAAATCTAATTTTGACTCGTCTATCAGCCTCGCACTTGCCAAAACCGTCTCTAGTTTTGCAATTTTCGCTTCATGTAAACCTTGTGCTTCTTTTGCAGCATCATACTCTGCATTCTCAGATAAATCCCCCTTATCTCGAGCCTCAGCTATTGCATTTGCAATATTCACGCGTCCCTCAGTTTTCAAAAACTGCAACTCTTCTTTTAACTTTGCTAACCCCTCTTCTGTGTAATAAGTTACTTCTGCCATAATCTTTATTAACTTAAATTTTAAACACTAATTCACTTAAAAAAGAAACAAGACCACTTTTCTGTTGATAGAAAAATGGCCTTGTCCATTAATACGAAGTTAATTTAAATAATCTATAAAACCAAATTATTATTCATCAACAAACTTATATCCTAACCCTCTCACGGTTTGTAAAAAACTAGGTTTATCGGGATTTTGCTCTATTTTTTTTCTTAATCTTACCACATGCATGTCTAATGTACGTGTATTTACATTGGAACTGTATCCCCAAACAACTTCCATAAGCTCTTCACGCGTAATTTCTTTTCCCATATTCTGAAGAAAATGAAGAAGAATCCTATTCTCAAGAATAGTAAGTTCAATTTTCTTACCATCCCTAATTAATGAATGAATCTGAGGGTGATGCTCTGTATTTCCAAAGACCAGTATATCCTTATTTGAATTTTTAGGGACAAAGAAACGCACCTTATTCTCAATCATCGCAACTAAAACATCCATATTGAATGGCTTAGTGATGTAATCAGAGATACCATAACTATAGGCATCGATCTTATCGACATCTTGAGACTTAGCGGTCATCATAATAATAATATTTTCAAATCCTGCTTTTCGTACCGATTCACACACTTCGATCCCCTCTTTACCAGGAAGCATCCAATCTAAAAGAACAATATCAGGCCCTGACTCCAAAATCAACTTCTCTGCTTCCAGGCCATCACCAGCTTGCACAACTTGATAGCCTTCGGTTTGCAAACGATGACTTACCAAAAACCTTAAGTTTTCATCGTCTTCAATGACTGCTACTGTAATACCTTTTTCCATACTTTATGATTTTTTTACTTCAATTGGGAAAGTTAGTGTAAACAATGTACCAACATTAAGTTGACTATCTACTTTTATTTCTCCCCCCATAAATTCAGTTATCTCTTTACAGAAAGCCAAACCCAATCCAATACTCCCTTGTTGATTAAATTGATTTTTAACTCTATAAAATTTCTTAAAAATACTATTAAATTCTCGTTTATCTATACCAATCCCCCTGTCTTTTAAAGAAATTATTATATTTTTTTTATTTTGATGAACAATTACTTCCAAATACTTACGATCAGGTGGAGAGTATTTGTAAGCGTTATCGACTAAATTTTGAAATACACTTGTTAACAAAACAGGATCCGCGTACAAATTGTTTTGCACATCTATCTCGTATTTCAACTTTAAATCGGGATACTTTAACTCAATGCTATCAAAAAAGTCTTTCAAAAAAATAGGCAAATCTATTTGCTCTCCGTGAAATTTAATAGACTTATTCTCAATTTGAGCAAATGACAATAACTTATTCATTAAATTATTAAGCTTGTCAGCTTCCTGATCTAATATACGACCATACATTAATCGTTCATTATCTGATATCTTTTCTGCACTTCTAATATTATTTCCTGCTATTTTGATAACGCTAACTGGCGTTTTGAATTCATGTGTCAAATTATTAATAAAGTCATACTGCAATTGATAAAGTCTACTATTGATCATTACGTTACGGTAGATCAAATAACCTATGAGGAGTAAAAATAAATATAAAAACAATAGACCAACCATTACGGGTAAGAAACGCTGATTAATAGTCTTCTCAATAAATTCACGAGAAGAGTTAAACTGTAACTTATAATCAGATAACGCTCCAGGAAGGGATAAATCCGTTGTCAAATAAAATTCATCATCGCGTACGAACTGATCTACAACGGGCTCTATACGAATATCTTCATACAAATTGGTGTATTTGTTTTTAATATTAATTTTACGAGGATTAATCGTAAAGACAAACATATCTTGCTCATAAGAAGCCTCTGGCAATCGCGGGTCATTCATCATAGCTTTATAAGCTAGGATATCAGAAATACGGGGTATATTCAGATAAGAAATATTCCCTGGCTGTAAGGAGTAGAAATTCTTAAACACTTCATTATCGGTCAATTTTGAAGAATCCGATACGCCATCTATAAACCCAGCGAGCTTGAGGACCATATTATTGAACTCAGAGGTAATATTACGAGATTCTTCTATACCTTGATGCCAACTATGAAGGCGGTTTTCCTTATCAAGTCGAAACACTAGACTTGACTTAAAATAAACAACTAAATTATTAAACTTAATACCTTTATTAATGGAATCATTATTAGATATAACCACATCAAAGAACCGAACTTCTTCAACAAAAGGGTATCCTCGCAAAACTGTATTAGAAAATTCATGGGCTTGAACAGAGTCCATATATCCTTGGAAATAGGATATCTCTGGAATCTTTTCCGTAAAAAAAGTATTAAAAGGCTTGATGGATTCGTCGTATACCTCAACCTTCTTATTATTAAAATCCGTTTCTAAAAGATTGACGGTCATTGTACGCGCAAAGAAGGCCGCCACGACAAAAAGGATAGTTACTAATACAAAAAATGCTATTAACAGACCAAAGTTTTTTCTATATCTTAAACTAATTCCTTTCATTACACCTCTATAAGTTAGCCTTTAAAAACTCTTCAATTTGTTGATAATATAGAATGATATTCTCTTCATTTCGTATTTTCTTGCCCTCTTCTTCAAAATAGGTGAAACGAATATTCCCTCCATTATTTTTCACTTTCTGAACGAATTGATTAACATCAGTAATACTATTATATTGATCACGACCTCCCTGAACAATCATAATAGGTATCTTCACTCTTTCAGCATGAAATAATGGTGAAGTAGCCTTAAAAAGTTCATACTCTTTAGTAGGATCACCAATGATCTTATAATACAATTGTAAATATTGTTTATAATATGGAGGAATCTCTTTTAAATAAGTAAACAAGTTAGTATATCCAGAAGATGATATAGCACATTTATACAAAAGAGGATTAAAACAAGCTGCATATAATGCAGAATAGCCTCCAAATCCAGTACCCATTATCGCTATTCGATTCTTATCTGCTATACCTTGATGTATTAGCCATGTTACACCATCATTAATGTCATTTTGTATCTCCCCACCCCACTGCTTATATCCAGCCTTTATAAATTCTTTACCAAAACCCGTTGATCCTCTATAGTTGACTTGAAAAACGGCATATCCACGATTGGCTAAAAACTGTACTTCTTGATTAAAGCCCCAGGTATCACGATTGTTAGGTCCGTCGTGTACTAAAACGACTACGGGATATTTACTCATTTCTACTAAGGGAAGAGTTAAAAAACCAGTGATAACTTTACCATCTCTCGAATGATAAGAGATTGGTTTCATAGGTGAAAACTCATGCTTTTGTAATGTAGGGTTTACAGTTAATAGCTCTTTAATTTCATCACTCTTAGAAGAGTAGTACAAATACTGCCCTGGATTTACATCGGTATATACTCGAAAAACAACTAAATTAAAATTCTCGTCATAATCTACAATATCAACATTAAAATCGGAATATTTATTGGTGATTTTATTATAGATTGTCTTAAGTCGATCATTACTAAAACTCGTAACTTTACGATTCTCGGTAACCGAAGTGTACACCATCTCTCCTCTTGGAAAACTATATCCTTCTCTATTTAAATCTGCTTTATTATTTTCTATAAGAACTTTCTTACTTCCAGTCTTAAAATCAAAAAGAACTAAGCCTAACTTATCCTTACCTAAATTACTCAATGCATAATAAGAAGAATTATTGTTTTTGGCCGGCCCCAAAGGAATAACAAGCGATACAAAATCTGTTTGAAGGACATTCTTGAATGGCAAGCTTTCATCCTCACGAAACCACACCTTATCTTCCACACTATCAGTCGATATAGCTAGACGTACCTGACCGTCTAATGAGGGCACCCACGAACTCATACTATGTGTGTTACGATCAACTAACTCTGGCCCAGACCCGTTTAAAGGAAGACGATATAAATCAAAAACTGTGGAATCCCTATCATTCATCTGCATAAGAATCTTTCCATTAATTGACACTAATGGCTGCACCCAACGCAACTCATGACGTGAAGGAGGCAATAAATAAGTAGTTCCTTCAGTATGAATATCTACAGCAAACAACCTTAAACTATCATTTGGCGCTTGATTTAATGAATATACAATCGTATCTGGAGTAGCCCAAAAATAATACTGCACATTCATATTAGCCTCATAGGTAAGCTGTTTTGATGAATCCGGGTTATCAATATTTAGAATAAAGATATTGCGGCAATGATTATCTATACCAATATAAGCGATAGACTTGCCGTCAGGAGAGACTTTAAAATTTGATCGTTCTGGTTTAACAAAAAAATCCTGAATTGCTATTGGCTCTTCATTTTTACTCGAGCATCTATTGAAGGCGAGTATTACAATAGCGAACAAAATAAGACTTAAGATTTTTCTCATTAACATTAGTTGTCTCTTACTTTTCAAATATTATTAAATTATTAGACATCTCAACTATTGCAACCTAATTTTTACAGCATATATTCATATTTTATTACCTTTATACCATGTATTTATATAACATCTCAATCATAGTAGAAGACAGTCATAATGATGCTTTGCTAACTTGGTTAAAAAACGAATGGATTCCTAGCCTCAATTTGCAGGAAATCAAGTTTCTAAAAATGCTAAACTCTCCACATGAGGGACAAACTTATTGCATCCAACTAAATACTCCAAAGGAAGAGTTAGTAAAAGATTTTCAGGAAACAAAAATGGTAGAATTACAAAATCACCTTGGCACAAAACATCACGAAAAGGCTTTTGTATTTGACAGCTTAATGCAGTATTTATAGCAATTTTTTAATGAACTGTACAATAGTTACAGGGAGTTAAGATACTTTAGGGCACACTGGTATCCTAGAGTATCTTTTATAATAAAATGGAATAGATTCAAAATTGCACCCTACAAATTATAATAAAGGAGCCTTTTCTTCTTTTTTTCTAAATTTTGTGTACCATAGTATTCCGCCGCCAACACCTATCAAAAAAGGCATAGCTAACAAAAAGAAAATACCATTATTCAAGCCTTTTCCTTGAGTATTGCCGTGCTGTGTACTATTCTCGGCATTTAAGGAACACATTGCACATTGTGCTGAGACTATTACTGGAGTAAAGACTTGTAGCACACACCATAAAAAAGAAGTAATAAAAAAGCTTTTCAATGTTTTCATGCTACAAAGATAAAGAAATAATTCCCATTAAATTCTCTAGAATAAATTATTATAATAAGGTGTTAAATTTCTCCCAAAAACCATCAACAGGTAACGGAGCTTCTATACACATATTTTCCTCTTTCACAGGATGTTCAAAAGTAAGCGCACGTGAATGTAAACAAATAGTACGTCTTATAGAGCCTCTAGGGTAACCATACTTATTATCTCCTACTATTGGACATCCCATATAGGCTAATTGACATCTAATTTGATGTGTACGGCCTGTCAAAGGTGTAATTTTTAATAAATAATAACCTTCTAGTTGTCCTATTACTTCATAATCCAACTCAGCATAACTTCCATTCTTCACTTCACGATTGTAAGCTTTGGTAATCATCTTTTTTCGATCTCTCAACAACCAATTAGTTAATTTACCGGAGCTATGTGGTGGCCTTTCTTTAACAACTGCTAAATAAGTTTTTTCCACTTTACGATCATGAAATAAACGATTCATTCGATCTAATCCCTTACTCGTTTTTGCTAAAAGAATCATACCACTAACTGGGCGATCTAAACGATGTATAACACCTACGAAAGCGCCATTAGGCTTGTTATACTTGGCTGTCAGATATTCATTAACCATATCCTCTAGAGACTTATCGCCTGTATTATCAACTTGCACTATATCTCCACCACGCTTATTGACAGCAATAAGATGATTATCTTCAAAAAGAATATCCTTATCCGTTATTGTATTCATTATTTACTTTCTAGAAAATTATTAGTTTTTTAAAGAATCTTGTGCTTCTTTTGCCTTTTTCTTAAAAAAACCTCTAAAAAGAAAGTTGCTCTGCAAAGCTTCCATATTCATATCTAGCTTCTGCGTACTTGTATTCAAGTTTTTAAGAATTTGTTTAATCTCTACAGCCGCTGCCGGATCATTTGTCAGTACATTTAATGCATTATCTTTATCATTCAATCGTTCTGAAGCAAGATTCAAATTTTGCATAAGTGCGCTAGCCACTTGGGTAACCCCTTGTAATTGGGCTGCTGACTCACGTAGGCTAGCAAAAACTTCTGTATCCGTAGTCAAATCATGAATAAGACCTTCTTCACGATTCATTTTTTTGGTTAGTGCCGTTAAATTACTAACCGCATGATTCGCTTCGGCCATCACTGTGCTTAAAGAAGTTACCGATGAACGTAAATCATTAGCGAGTTTTTCATCTGTTAATAAAGCTCCCACTGTCCCTTTACCCTCAACCATATGTTTAGATAGTATTGCAAAATTCTTAGTGATCTCAGAAAGATTATCACCATTATCTTGCAGTAAACCAATCATTTGATCCATTCCACCACTTGGTCCTGATTTCAAAACATCATTATTTTCAATAGCTGGAAACTGTGAACTACCTCCAACTAAACTAATAATAGAGTTACCGATAAGACCGTCGGAACCTAATGTAGCGACCGCATCTTTACGAATGAATTCAGAATCCTTTTCTTGAATAGTCATAACAACACGTACTTGATCGATACTCTCAAAAGAAATTTCTTTAATAATACCAACCTTAACTCCGGAGAACCATACATTGTTTCCTACTTTTAGGCCTTTAACATCATTGAAGTAAGTTTTCACAATAAGATTTTTACTAAACTTATTTTGTTGAGAACTCAATACTAATATCCCTACAACCAATATAATTAGACCCAATAATGTAAAAAGTCCAACAATAAGAGATCTTTTATTTTCTTTTGTATTCATTTGTATCTTATACTATAAAATTGTAATCATAAAAAGGTTTAACACGAGGATCATCCGTTGAAAATATCTCATCAAAAGTTCCTTGTCTCTCAAATTTCCCCTCTAATAACATTACCACACGGTCTGAAATCATCTTAGCACAAGCTAAATCGTGAGTAATAATAATAGATGAAGTTTTATATCTGTCTTGAACATCATTAATTAGACTATTAATATCTAGGCAAGTAATGGGATCCAAACCCGCTGTAGGTTCATCGTACAACATAATATCTGGTCGCAAAATCAATGTACGAGCAATACCTATACGTTTTTTTTGTCCCCCAGAAAGTTCAGAGGGCATTTGATTGATAGTTTGTGATAAGCCGACTCCTTCCAACACCTCTTCCACTTCTCGATTAATTTCGGAACGTGTCAAATTCCGCTTATTTCTAACTAATGGAAATTCAAGGTTCTCTCGAACAGTCATACTGTCGTACAACGCACTATTTTGAAATGAAAAACCAATCCTCAAACGCAATGCTCTCAACGCTTTTTCATTGAGGTGATTGACCACAGAGCCCAGCACATTAATCTCGCCAGCATCGGGTTTTAAAAGGCCAGAAATCAATTTAATAAGAACCGACTTACCAGTTCCTGATCTACCTAACACGACTAAATTCTCACCATTATATAGTTTCAAATTAACGTGTTTTAACACATGTAAATTACCGAATGACTTGGATACGTCCTTGACGTCAATCACACAATCTTCATGGTTTATATAAACATTCTTTCTCTGCATAAACTAAGAGAATAAAGATAATATTTGAACGATAAGCAACTCTTCAATAAACACTGCAAACATAGAGGCTACTACTGCACCATTAGCAGCTTTACCAACTCCTTCTGTTCCCTTCGTCGAGTTGTAGCCTATATATGTACTAACAAATCCTATCGTAAAGCCAAAAACAACAGAGCGTAATACCATAGCAAAAACATCGACGAAACCTATCTTATCGAATACTTGTGTGAAAAAACTTAAAATACTCAATTCATCATTAGCGATAATACTAAGGTAACCTCCAAATAAACCGATACCCGCAACGTAAAATGTCAAAATAGGTATCATAGTCGTCGTGGCTAATATCCTCGTAACAATAAGATATTTATGAGGGTTGGTTCCTGAAACCTCCATAGCATCAATTTGTTCGGTCACATTCATAGAACTCAATTCAGCTCCAATTTGGGAGCCTACTTTACCAGAAGCAATAAGTGCAGTAACCAAAGGAGCAAGAGCCCTAACAATAGCAATTGAAATCATCGCTGGCAACCAAGAAGTTGCGCCAAACTCCTCCAAGGAAGGTCTGGATTGTTTAGTAAAAACAAAACCTACGATGAATCCCGTCAATGATATTAAAGGAAATGAACGCCATCCAATTTCATAACACTGTCTTACAAACTCTTTGAATTCAAATGGTGGAGTAACTAACTCGCGAAAAAAGCGCATCAAAAAACGATGCAGTTGAGCAAACTCAAGAAGTAAATTACTAAATTTCTTACCCATTAATACTTATACAGTTATAGCGAAATTCTGTTTCGAACGAAAAATAATACCTGCAAAGGTACAATTTTTTAATTTTCATTATCAAATGAAAAAACATCGAACTTTATATGTAATACGAATTGTATCCAAATTGTTTTACAAAAATAGGTAATTCTTAAGCTCCATAAACATTTACTTTTCCTTTAAACTAAAAGCTACATCTGAAGATTAAACCTTTAGCTTCTAATGGAAGTCATAACCAACAAAAGGTATTTCATCAAACAAATATTAATATGAAAAACACGGGAAAAACGCTATTTATAAGTTTAATAATTTTGATGATTATTAATATTTGTTCTATCAGCAAGGTTACGGCTCAAAACTATGGGTCTGTATCCTTTGACGTATTCTACAATGAACTATCTCCCTATGGTTACTGGGATCATGACTCTAATTATGGGGACATATGGTTTCCAAATGTAGACTCTAATTTTAGACCTTATGGTTCCAATGGATATTGGACTATGACACAGTATGGGAATACATGGGTGTCACACTACCCTTGGGGTTGGGCTCCATTTCATTATGGTCGATGGGTACATACTAGATATAATGGTTGGGGGTGGATACCTGGATATGAATGGGGACCAGCTTGGGTAGATTGGAGATCTGGGAATGGCTATTATGGTTGGGCGCCAATGGCGCCAAGAGTAAATGTTAATGTCTCAATAGGTCTTCCGATTGATCTGTGGATATTTGCTCCTTCAAGACGTATTTATGATCATAATATATATAATCATAGCCATTATGGACGTCCTAACATTTACAATAACACAACCATAATAAATAACACATACATCGTTAATAACAATCATTACTACGGGGGCCCTTCGAGAAGAGATGTAGAACGCTCAACAGGGAGACGAGTAACTGTGAGAGATATTCAAAATGCACAGAGACCAGGAACTTCACGTGTAGATAACCGTACCGTATCAATGTATCGACCAGATCGAAATAATAGTTCAAAAAATGACCATACTCCAAGTAGAGTAAACACTAATGATAGAAATA
>CANRHE010000041.1 GCA_947630335.1 uncultured Sphingobacterium sp. | reverse complement strand
CGGTACCGTTTCCAGTACGACAGTTTAGCAAACTGTTCCTTTCGGCCACTCAGGCACCTCTCCGTGTTTCGACACTGCAAACATAAGGCAAATAAATTAATCTACAAAGTTTGTGAGGCCTTTTTTTTATAAATTTTTAAGCTTTTTATTTAACCTATTGAGCGTCAATTTGATTTATTGATTTACATCTTTTTTCTTGCTTAGATCATAATCTATCCTAACATGATAGATGCTCATAAGCATGTTTTTGAAGATGTGTGAAATCTCTTTTATGTCTTTCATAGTAAGGTCAGCATTTTCAAATTGTTTGAGACTAATCTTGTGCTCAATTATTTTGTCCACCAGGTTACTAATGGATTCTTTAGTAGGCTCCTTTAGTGAACGAGCAGCCGCTTCAACCGAATCTGCCATCATCAGTACCGCCGTTTCTTTAGAAGAAGGTATAGGACCTGGATACATGAAAATCGTCTCGTCAATCAGCTTATCTGGATTGTTTTGAATGAATTCATTATAGAAATAGTCTACTCGAGTAGTGCCATGATGAGTTCGTATGAAATCAATCAATACTTCGGGTAGGTTGTGGCGTTTTGCTATTTCTGTCCCTTTGAGGACGTGAGAAATAATAATTTGAGCAGATTGTTCGGATGTTAACTCAGCATGCGGATTGTTTCCACTTTTTTGGTTTTCAATAAAAAATGATGGATTCAACATCTTGCCAATGTCATGATATAATGCTCCTGCTCGAACAAGTAAGGAGTTGCCACCAATTTTGTAAATAGCGGCCTCTGCTAGGTTGGCTACTTGCAGAGAATGTTGGAATGTACCAGGTGCTTTTAATGATAGTTCGCGAAGTAATTTCGAGTTGCTATTTGTTAACTCCATCAGTGTTAGGTCAGATACTATTCCAAATAGTTTTTCAAAAGCATAAATTAGAGGGTATGCTAATAACGTAAGGCCGACGCTCACAATAAAGGGAAATAAATCTGCCCAATATATGGTGCTAAAGGAGCCATTCCGAGTTAATAGCAACCCGATATATCCTATTACATAAGTAGCTAGGATAAGAAGAGAGGAGATTAAGAATTGCTCTCTTTTGACCATCGTTTTGATGCTGTAAATAGCGACTAGTCCCGACATGAATTGTAAAAAGACAAAGTCATAACTATTTGGTACAAATAAAGCACAGACCAATACCATTAACAAATGGATATTAAGTGCAATTCGCGTATCGAATAGTATTCTGAAAATAATAGGTACCCCACAATATGGAATGAAATACAAACTGGATATTTTCACTTTTACAGCCCATGAAAATGATAGAAGCATAGCCAGAATAACAATGAATATAATAGCTAATAAGCGATTATTATTATAAATGTTCTTTCTATAATAGAATAAGAAGACAAGTAATAGGGTCATAGCTAAACTGATCAGTAGAAACTGACCGAAGGCTACGTAGTCCTTATTTCCGGTGATCTTTGATTCATCATCAAAAACTTTGCGTAGTGATTCAAGTTTTTGATAAGTATCGTTATTTATTATTTTGTCGCGCTCAGCGATGAGTTCGCCTTTTTGAACCATACCACGAGTGGTAGATATATTATCTAATGCATTTTGTTCTATCTTCTCTGTCAATCCCTCGTTGAAGATATAATTAACAGTTACGTAATTAGCTATAATTTCTTTAAGCCATCTTTTTTGTGAAATATTTTTATTTTTATCAACCTGTTCATTAATATAGGCGTATGCTTTTTCGATCGAATAACAGTCTTCAGTGTTTTTTTGTGTCGCGACATTGTTATTTAGCAAAGTGAAGTTATAATTAGCGTTCGTTTCACTTGTTTTTTCAAAGTCACCACCTTTAGCTTGATAACGGTTATTAATCGAGATAACCCCTCTGTTATATATATGATTGAGTATATGTACCCCAAAGTCACGGTAAGTATCTATATCCAAAGATTTGATCGTGTCCATCTGACTACTTTGCCATTTTTCGGCCAAATCTGTTAGGAATAAATCTACCTGTTCTTTACTTACTGATTCTTGAAGATTATATACGGGTAAAACAGTTTTTAAAATAAATTGACGGTCTTTATCTAACTCTTCTTTGGTCTTGAGAATTGAAAAATTGTACGGTGAGACTAAGTTGTCGTGGTTCCAAGCTTTACCTTTCTGAAATTCATATTCAAAGCGCGGTTGCTTTGGTAAAAACATGCAAATTAGAAAGATAGTGAAAATTACCATTCCATATTTGATTACAGGTGAATTGTTCTGTAATTTCTCGTTGACGTAATTAATTTTCAGTTTTGACACTTTTTGAATTTATGTTGTTTATAACAAAAGTAATTAATAATAACGGTTTTTCGGTTTACAATATCTTATTGAAGCGGTAATTAATTAAGATTATAAGTTCCATAAATTGGAAGAAAAGTCAGTTTTGGTATTTTTTTTTTGGCACCAAATATATTGCTTTATCTTTGTGATAAATTTAAAATTTATACAATGTCAGTTAATAAACATTTAATAGCTCCATCTGTTTTGGCGGCAGACTTTGCTAACTTGCAGAGAGATGTAGAGATGGTGAATCAAAGTCAAGCAGATTGGTTTCATATTGATATTATGGACGGCGTCTTTGTTCCTAACATTTCTTTTGGTTTTCCAGTAATGAATGCAATTGCAAAACACGCAAAAAAACCTTTAGATGTACATTTGATGATTGTTGATCCCGATCGTTATCTTCAAACCTGTAAAGATAATGGCGCTGAGGTTATCACAGTACATTATGAAGCTACAACGCACTTACACCGTACTTTGGCTGCTATTAAAGAGTTGGGTTGTAAAGCTGGAGTGGCTCTCAATCCTCATACTTCAGTTCAATTACTTAAAGATGTCATTCAAGACTTAGATCTAGTATGTTTGATGTCTGTTAATCCTGGGTTTGGTGGACAAAAGTTTATACCACAAACCTACAATAAAATTAAAGAATTACGACAATTAGCTGCAGGCGTAAATGATAATTTACTGATTGAAATTGATGGGGGGGTTACTACAGCTAATGCTGCACAGCTTTTAGAAGCAGGCGCGGATGTACTTGTTGCTGGTTCTTTTGTTTTTACTGCAACTGATCCAATTGAGACAGTACGTACATTAAAAGATATCGATATAAATAGTAAACAAGCATAATTTACGAAAGCGACAAGTCATTAGAATTGTCGCTTTTTTTATACTATTTGTCTGTATTTAATTAATGATATTGCGCTAATTTGGAACTATTCTAAATTGATGGTGCAGTAATGAGTTATCTGTTATTAACGGTTGATTTTTAGTATTTTTGTATATCAAGTTGCGGGCTGATTAATCGGTTCATTTCTTGCTTTAAGAGGACTTTAGTGCTTTTTTTACTTCACAAGGGTTAGACTAGGTGAAGGTGAAGTTAGCTTTTTTATTAACACAAATGGTATTGCTTATTCTTATAGAAAATTGAGGTAAGCGACCTTTAACTTTGAGAAACAAATATATATGAGTATTTACAACGATTACGTACAAGAGGTTGTAGAACGAAAAGGTCAAGGATTACATCCTAAACCTATTGATGGAGCTGAATTGCTAAGTGCAATTATCACTCAGATTAAAGATGTAAATAATGCAGATAGAGAAGATTCTCTTCAATACTTTATTTATAATACTTTACCAGGTACTACGCCTGCGGCAGGCGTGAAAGCACAGTTTTTAAAAGAAATTATATTAGGTCAAGCTGTAGTTGCTGAAATTACACCTGCATTTGCCTTTGAGCTTTTGTCACACATGAAAGGTGGGCCTTCTATCTCCGTGTTATTGGATTTGGCTTTGGGTAATGATCTTTCTATTGCTGAGCAAGCAGCTAAAGTCCTTAAAACACAAGTTTTCTTATACGATGCGGACATGGATCGCTTGAAAGTAGCGTATAAACAAGGAAGCGAGATCGCTAAATCTATTTTAGAAAGCTATGCTAAAGCAGAGTTTTTTACGGAACTTCCAGCTGTTGCAGAAGAGATTAAAGTGGTTACATATATTGCCGCAGAAGGTGATATTTCTACTGACTTATTATCTCCAGGTAATCAAGCACACTCGCGTTCTGACCGTGAATTACATGGTAAATGTATGATTACTCCTGAGGCTCAAGCAGAAATTAAAGCATTACAAACTTTGCACCCTGATGCAAGTGTGATGTTGATCGCTGAGAAAGGTACTATGGGAGTGGGTTCATCGCGTATGTCTGGTGTTAATAACGTAGCATTGTGGACAGGTAAACAGGCTTCTCCTTATGTTCCTTTTGTGAATATTGCTCCAATTGTTGCTGGAACTAATGGGATTTCTCCTATTTTTTTAACGACAGTTGATGTGACAGGTGGTATTGGTATAGATTTGAAAAATTGGGTTAAGAAAGTAGATGCGAACGGCGAAGTAGTTCGTAACGAAAATGGAGATCCAGTTTTAGAAGAAGTTTATTCGGTAGCGACAGGTACAGTATTGACAATTAATACAAAAACTAAAAAACTATATAATGGTGATCAAGAGCTTATTGATATCTCAAAAGCATTGACTCCTCAAAAAATGGAATTTATCAAGGCAGGCGGTTCTTATGCTATTGTCTTTGGTAAAAAAATACAAACTTTTGCTGCTAAAACATTAGGTATCGAAGCGCCAGTTGTATTTGCTCCTTCTAAAGAAGTTTCTATTGAAGGTCAAGGGTTAACTGCTGTAGAGAAAATTTTCAATAAGAATGCTGTTGGAATTACTCCAGGCAAAGTTCTTCACGCAGGCTCGGATGTCCGTGTAGAAGTGAACATTGTAGGTTCTCAAGATACAACGGGTTTAATGACAGCCCAAGAGTTAGAGTCAATGGCTGCTACGGTTATTTCACCAATTGTTGACGGAGCATACCAATCAGGATGTCACACAGCTTCAGTTTGGGATAAAAAAGCGCAAGCTAATATTCCTAAATTGATGAAATTTATGAATGACTTTGGTGTTATCACAGCACGTGACCCTAAAGGGGAATACCATGCGATGACGGACGTAATTCATAAAGTGTTAAATGATATCACTATTGACGAATGGGCGATTATCATTGGTGGTGACTCGCATACACGTATGTCCAAAGGGGTTGCATTTGGGGCTGACTCCGGTACAGTAGCATTAGCTTTGGCTACAGGTGAGGCTTCGATGCCAATTCCTGAATCTGTAAAAGTTACTTTCAAAGGTACGATGAAAGAGCATATGGATTTCCGTGATGTTGTACACGCTACACAATTGCAAATGTTACAACAGTTCGATGGCGAGAATGTTTTCCAAGGTCGTATTATTGAAGTACATATCGGCACATTATTAGCTGACCAAGCCTTTACATTCACAGACTGGACGGCAGAGATGAAAGCAAAAGCTTCTATCTGTATTTCACAAGATGATACCTTAATTGAGTCATTAGAAATTGCGAAATCGCGTATCCAAATCATGATTGATAAGGGTATGGATAATAAAAATGCAGTACTACAAGGCTTAATTAACAAAGCGAATAAGCGTATTGAGGAAATTAAATCTGGTGAAAAACCAGCGCTACAACCTGATGCTAACGCGAAGTACTATGCGGAAGTCGTTGTTGATTTGGACATCATTGATGAGCCAATGATTGCTGACCCTGATGTAAATAATGCTGATGTTTCTAAACGTTATACGCATGATACTATCCGCGATTTATCATTCTACGGTGGCGATAAAAAAGTTGACCTAGGTTTCGTAGGGTCTTGCATGGTGCATAAAGATGATTTAAAGATAGTTTCTCAAATGTTGAAAAACATTGAGGCACAAAACGGTGTTGTTAGTTTCAAAGCTCCTCTAGTAGTAGCTGCCCCAACTTATAATATTATTGATGAGTTGAAAGCAGAAGGTGATTGGGAATATTTGCAAAAATACTCTGGCTTTGAATTTAGTGATGCATTACCAAAAGCTGTTGCTCGTACAGAATATGAAAATATCATGTACTTAGAGCGCCCTGGATGTAACTTATGTATGGGTAACCAAGAAAAGGCGGCAAAAGGTGATACAGTAATGGCGACATCTACTCGTTTGTTTCAAGGTCGTGTAGTGGAAGATAGCGAACGTAAAAAAGGAGAATCCTTATTAGCATCGACTCCAGTAGTTGTATTGTCAGCTATTTTAGGAAGAGTTCCTACTATTGAAGAATATAAAGCTGCTGTCGAAGGTATTAATTTAACAAAATTCACGCCTATTTCGACAAAGTAAAAGCTGGTATGGGAGTTTAGTAACATAGTAAACATCATAAATTAGATAATTATGGCTTTTGATATTGACATGATCAAAAAAGTTTATTCGAAGTATGACGAGCGCATTGCTGCTGCTCGTAAAGTAGCGAATAAACCTTTGACACTTTCAGAGAAAATTTTGTATGCTCATCTTTGGGAAGGTGATGCTACTGAAGCGTATAAACGTGGTGAATCTTATGTTGATTTTGCACCTGATCGCGTGGCGATGCAGGATGCAACAGCGCAGATGGCTTTACTACAGTTTATGCAAGCTGGCCGAAATAAGGTGGCGGTCCCTTCGACGGTACACTGTGACCACTTGATTCAAGCACGTGATGGTGCGGCTCAAGATTTACAGCGTGCAAAATCAGAAAGTTCAGAGGTGTTTAACTTTTTGAGTTCGGTTTCGAACAAATACGGAATTGGCTTCTGGAAACCAGGAGCAGGTATTATTCATCAAGTCGTATTAGAAAACTATGCTTTTCCTGGTGGTTTGATGATTGGTACGGATTCCCATACTGTTAACGCTGGTGGTCTAGGTATGATCGCAATTGGTGTTGGTGGTGCTGATGCTTGTGACGTAATGGCTGGATTAGCTTGGGAACTTAAATTTCCAAAATTAATCGGAGTGAAGCTTACAGGTAAGTTGTCAGGTTGGGCTTCACCAAAAGATGTAATATTACGAGTTGCTGGTATATTAACCGTTAAAGGAGGAACTGGCGCTATCGTAGAATATTTTGGCGAAGGAGCAGAATCACTCTCTTGTACGGGTAAAGGTACTATTTGTAACATGGGTGCTGAGATTGGCGCGACTACCTCTACTTTTGGTTATGACGCTTCAATGGAACGTTACTTACGTGCTACAGGAAGGGCAGATGTTGCCGATGCTGCTAATGAAATAAAGGAGCATTTAACAGCTGATCCTGAGGTGTATGCAAATCCAGAAGCTTATTTTGATCAATTGATAGAGATTGATTTGTCAAGTTTGGAACCTTCATTAAATGGACCTTTTACGCCAGACTTGTATACCCCAGTATCACGTATGCGTGAAGAAGCTCAAAAAAATGGATGGCCTACTAAAGTAGAATGGGGATTGATAGGATCGTGTACTAATTCATCATATGAGGATTTGTCGCGCGCAGCATCAATTGCAAAACAAGCTGTTGATAAAGGGTTGATAACCAAAGCAGAATTTGGTATTAATCCTGGATCAGAACAAGTTCGTTATACAGCAGACCGTGATGGTTTGTTGGAAACATTCGAAAAGTTAAATGCGACCATTTTTACCAATGCTTGTGGACCGTGTATTGGTATGTGGGATAGAGCAGGAGCTGATAAAGGAGAAAAAAACACAATAGTACACTCTTTCAATAGAAATTTTGCAAAACGTGCAGACGGTAATCCGAATACGTATGCTTTTGTGACTTCACCTGAAATGGTAGCTGCCATAGCAATCTCTGGAGATTTGGGCTTTAATCCTGTTACAGATACTTTGATAAATAAATTTGGTGAGCCAGTCAAATTAGATCCACCAACTGGTGATGAGTTACCTGAAAAAGGATTTGCTGTAGATGATCCAGGCTATCAAGCGCCTGCAGAAGATGGTTCGGCTATTGAAGTTCAAGTTTCTCCAACTTCTGATCGCTTACAACTTCTTGCACCTTTTGCGGCATGGGAAGGTACAGATTTAAAAGGTCTTAAAGTCTTAATTAAGGCGAAAGGAAAATGTACTACCGACCATATTTCTATGGCTGGACCTTGGTTGAAATATCGTGGACACTTAGATAACATCTCTAACAATCTATTGATTGGAGCCGTGAATTACTTTAATGATAAAACGGACAACGTTAAAAATCAATTGACTGGTGAGTACGGTTCCGTTCCTTCAACCCAGCGTGCTTATAAAGCTGCAGGTATAGGAAGTATTGTGATTGGTGATGAAAATTATGGTGAAGGATCTTCTCGTGAGCATGCCGCTATGGAACCTCGTCATTTAGGGGTACGTGCAGTACTTGTTAAGTCATTTGCTCGTATACATGAAACAAACCTTAAAAAGCAAGGTATGCTTGGCTTAACATTTGCTAATAAGGATGATTACGATAAAATATTAGAAGATGATACAATTGATATTTTAGGTTTGACAACATTTTCTCCTAATAGCCCTTTAACAGTAGTTTTACACCATGCTGATGGAACTTCTGATGAAATAATTGTGAATCATACATACAATCAGCAACAAATTGAATGGTTCAAAGCTGGAGGTGCTTTGAATATTATTCGAGCAAATCAAGCTAAATAGAAATAGCAATAATATTTTTTTAAACCCGATAATTGAAATTGTCGGGTTTTCATTTCCCTATAAATTATATGATAAATAATAAGTTTAAATTACTTGTTCTGTTTGTGTTCATCACAAATATTTCTTTTGGACAAGGAATTTTTAAGTTTAGACAGCTGAGAGAAAAGGATACGGTAGCTAAGAGTATTTTTAATCCTAAAAACAAAAGAGAGGTTTCTAATAAGGGTAAATTTTTTGCTCATTGGGGGTATAATTTTAGTTCTTATGCAAAGAGCGATATTCATTTTAAAGGACCGGGTTATGACTTCACTTTGTTAAAGGTAAAAGCGTCAGATAGACCTACGAAATTTGGATCTACTTATTTTGATCCAGGACGTTTGACTATCCCTCAATTCAACTTACATTTCGGTTATTTCTTTAAAGATAACTATAGTATTAGTTTGGGTTGGGATCATATGAAATATGTAGTTGATGTACCGCAGACTGTACGTATCAAAGGATTTATTGATCCTCAGATTTCTAATCCTGGTATCAGTACAGGCGATTGGGCTGGTCATTATAATGGCGAAGAAGTTACATTAGTGGATTCAGTATTAAAATTCGAACATACTGATGGATATAATTTTGCAGCTGTTGGAATCGAACGTTATGATGACATATGGGTTTCTAGATCTGGTAAGCAATCGTTGAATACAGAAGTGGGGCTAGAGGCAGGTTTATTAGTCCCTCGTTCGGATGTTCGTTTATTTGGTGAAGGTGCTAATCATTATTGGAATATTGCTGGTTATGGTTTTGCAGGGAAGATTGGTTTACAATATCATTTCTTGAAGTGGATGTATTTTCAAGGAAGTTTTAAAACCGGTTTTACTGATTTAAACAAAATTCATACTACGGGTAGAAATGCAATTGATAATGCAAAACAAAATATTTGGTTTTTTGAGAATTACTGGGTCTTAGGTTTCAGATTCTAAGAAATATAAAATATTGAATATAACAAAAAGGGGACCTTCTATCTAGAAGCTCCCCTTTTTGTTAAATTAGACTACGAATAGAATGTTTCTATAACGCGTCAATCTTATCTTGTATTTCTTGTGATTTTTGCTCTAGTTGTAAAAAGTCGTATAAACTTTTTAGACCACGTAATGCTAATTCATTCTTTGGGTCATTAGAAATAACTGCTAAAAAGTAACCTTCAGCAGGTTTAATTTTATTTTTCAAAACATCTAATTTTGCAGTGTACTGAGCATTTGTTAATGTTTTATCATCATTCAAAGCTTGGATTTCATCGCGTGTACTATTTACTAAAACAACTGCAGCATTTAAATTAGCATCACTATAGTTTGGGTCAATAGCAATTGCTTTCTTATATGCTTCAAATGCCTCTTGTGGTTTTCCGCTTGCACTTTGTGCTAATCCTAAATAGTAATACAAAGTTTTGTTATTACTATCTCTTGCAATTTGATTCTCGATATCACTAATGATTTCAGCTTCTTTTCCAACAATTAGATTAAGCTCGATATTCTGTGTGATAGCGGCATCATCATTAGGATATTCTTTAGCTGCTAACCCTGCATACTGTAATGCATTAGCTGTATCTTGCACTGAAAGATAAAGTTTTGGTAAATCTACCATGACCACTTTATGTTGTGAAAAATCCTTTTTATCAATTAATTGCTTGTACTTTTCAATACCTTTTGCATAATCTTGAGTTTGAATCGCTGCTAATGCAGAATAATATGTCAAAGTAGAATCTCCTGGAGCATATACTAAAGCTTGATCAAATGCATTATATGCATTTGCAAAATCTTGCGCATCCCAAAAACCTACCCCTTTATTAAAGTTGTAAGCATAAAGTGTTTGTTCGGCAATAGCTATATTTTCCTTATTTTTTCCGTCTTTGTCTAATTTTTTAGCTTCTTTAATACCTTCATCGGCCTTTTTAGCATCTTCAGCACTTTTATTATCATTAGCCAAATTAGAATAAATTAAAGAATAGTATGTCCAAGTATCTGGACTATCTTTAGTTTTGTCATTTACAATAGCTAAGTCAATTGCTTCTTTTGCTGTCGTCAAGAATTTAGTTCCTAATTGAGGAGTACCTGCTCCTCTGAATTTTTCATACTCTTGGATATTAGTCGCTGCTTTTTTAACATTGCTAGACTGTGCAAATGTAGCTGTACTCGCAGCAACAATTGCCGATAAAATAATTGCTTTTTTTATATTCATCATTGTGTTTATGTCCTTTAGTTGTTTGAAAGTTGATTAAGAAGTACTTTGACCCGATCTAATTGATCTTCATCATTAGTGTTTTCATAGTACAAAGCCAATCCTTTAAGTGCATTGACAGCATAAGGTTTAATGCTATTTGCCATTAGCAGATAATCTTGTGCCTTATATTGCGCTTCTAAATTATTTTTATCTTTCAAAAAGTCATTTAAATAAATAAGACCTAATGCTAAGTTTGCATCAAAATTATTCTCATCCAGCTGCAATACTTTACCGTAATACTTTGTTGCTGCATTAATATGATTTGTATTTTCATTAGCATAACCTGCCAAATAATACAGTTCAATATTATCAGGCTCGTATTTTATAGCCTCATCTATTATAGGAACGATCGAAGAGTAGGATTTATTTTCTGATAGAGTCTGAATTAATAAAAATAAAACCTCTTTATTGTTTTCAAATTTAGCACGAGCAGCTTGCAGGGTATTCAAATAAAGTTGTTTTTCCCCTTTTTCTTTATATAATTTTGCAAGCGCTAAATATTTTGAGACATCTGCATTTCCATTTTTAATAATTGAATTATAATAGATTATAGCTTCATCATTTTTTCCTGCTTTAGCAGCTAATAATGCAAGGTTATTGGTAATATCTTCAGATTTATCCCCAAGTTTATCTACTTCTAGAAAGTTATTATAAGCTTTGTCGTACTCTTTTTTCTCAATATTTTTATTGGCACGGTAGATATATGCGGCACTTAAGTTTTGATTGATATAATTAATTTCACTCTCGTAATTGTCTCTATTACGTGGTTTAATTTTAGCTAGTGCATTATTAGTAATAACAATTGGATCTTGCGTAGTTTTTATTTTTTGAGTAGAGTCTGCATACGCAATAGAGCTATAGATAAGTGCTCTCAAGATATTGTTTTTAGAATTAGTCGTATCCCTTTTAGTTTTGTACGCTTCATCTATAAATTTCTTCGCATTTTCCAATTGTTTGATATCCCCAGAATGGGTATAACGAGCAAAACTGTTGGAGCTTTCCTTGTAGTTGGATTGAGCTTCAACAGTTAAACTAAAACCTAATAATACTAGAGATGCAATTGCAGCTTTCATGTTATTACTTATTCTGTGTCGTTACTTTCTAAATTTTCTGTCGAATCTTCTGACTCATCTAAGGTGATTTCTTCTATTTCTTCTTCTCGATCAACCTTAGCTATTGATGCTATAGCATCATTTTCCTTCAAAGTAATTAGTCGAACCCCTTGCGTTGCTCTTCCCATAACTCGTAAAGTATTTACACCTATACGAATAACTATGCCAGATTTGTTGATAATCATTAAATCTTCATCATCTGTAACATCTTTTATAGCAACTAACTCGCCAGTTTTTTCGGTGACATTAATGGTTTTAACACCTTTACCACCGCGGTTTGTTATACGATAATCCTCGATATCCGTACGTTTACCATATCCTTTTTCTGAAAGAACTAATACCGTAGCATCTGGGCTATTAAGACTTATCATACCTACAACCTCATCAGTAGCAGAAGCCAATGTGATACCACGAACACCAGTAGCTGTTCTACCCATAGGGCGTACAGTTGATTCGTTAAAGCGAATAGCTCTACCTGAGCGCAATGCCATTACGATTTCACTTGAACCGTTTGTCAGACACGCTTCTAACAATTGATCACCTTCATTAATGTTGATAGCATTGATACCATTAGCTCTTGGTCGTGAGTAAGCTTCAAGGGAAGTTTTCTTAATTGTCCCCTGTTTCGTACACATGATAATGAAGTTGTTTTCCAAGTACTCTTGATCTTTCAAGTTCTTCACTAAGATGTATGCTTTAATTTTTTCATCTTTAGGTATGTTGATGATGTTTTGTAAAGCTCTACCTCGAGATGTTCTACTTCCTTCAGGAATTTCGAATGCACGTAACCAGAAACAACGACCTGCTTCAGTAAAGAGAAGCATGTAGTTATGGGCAGTTGCAGTAATGATATGTTCGGTAAAGTCTTCATCTCTAGTATTAGAGCCAATTGAACCTTTACCACCACGTCCTTGACGTTTGTATTCTGTAAGTGGTGTACGTTTGACGTAGCTGTTATGCGAAATAGTGATGACAACTTCTTCATCATCAATAAAATCTTCCATTGTCATATCTTCAGCAGAGTGAACAATGACAGAACGACGCTCATCACCAAATTTTTCTTTAACCTCTATTAATTCGTCTTTGATGATTTTGTAACGGAGACCTTCGTCAGCTAATACTTCTTTTAAGTATTCGATAGTTTTCATTAATTCCGCATACTCTTCTTTGATCTTGTCTCGTTCTAGTCCTGTCAGACGACGTAAAGTCATATCTAGGATAGCACGGGCTTGAATGTCAGAAAGACTAAACTTCTCAATTAAACCTAATCTAGCATCTTCTGGGGTGTCCGAACTACGTATTAATTTGATTACTTCATCCAAGTGATCAAGCGCTATTAAATAACCCTCAAGGATGTGAGCACGTTTTTCAGCTTCTGCTAACTCAAATTGAGTACGTCTGACAACAACGTCATGTCTATGTTCTACGAACACCTGAATCATATCTTTAAGATTCATCATCATTGGACGTCCCTTGACAAGAGCAATGTTATTTACAGAAAATGAAGACTGTAATGCAGTGAACTTATAAAGGTTATTTAAGACAACATTAGCATTAGCGTCACGTTTGATTTCGTAAACAATACGGACATCTTTAGATGATTCATCACGAATTTCCGATATACCCTCAATTTTCTTATCATTGATAAGTTCTACAGTACGCTTTATCATTTCTGCCTTATTAACTAAATAAGGCACATCTGTAACCACAATAATTTCTCTACCTGATTTTGTAGTTTCTATTTCAGCGGTTGCACGCATAACCACGCGTCCACGTCCTGTCTCAAAAGCATCACGAACACCATTGTATCCATATATGATACCTCCAGTAGGGAAATCAGGGCCTTTGATGTGTTGCATCAATTCTGATATTTCGATCTCTCTATTATCAATATATGCAATAGTTCCATCGATAACCTCAGATAGGTTATGAGGAGCCATATTAGTCGCCATACCTACAGCAATACCAGATGCACCATTTACTAATAAATTAGGGATACGTGTTGGCAAAACTGTTGGTTCTTTTAGAGAATCATCAAAGTTAAGTTGAAAGTCGACAGTGTCTTTGTTAATATCAGAAAGTAACTCTTCAGCAATTTTACGAAGACGAGCCTCGGTATAACGCATTGCTGCAGGTGGGTCACCATCTAAGGAACCATAGTTACCTTGTCCGTCAATTAATGGATAACGCATTGACCAATTCTGAGCCATACGAACCATCGTGTCATAAACAGAAGTATCGCCATGGGGGTGATATTTACCCAATACATCACCTACAATACGTGCTGACTTTTTATATGGTTTGCCGGATGTAACTCCCAATTCTTCCATTCCATACAATACACGTCTGTGAACGGGTTTAAGACCATCTCTAGCGTCTGGAAGAGCACGCGAGACAATTACTGACATTGAATAATCAATGTAAGCCGATTTCATTTGGTCTTCGATATTGATTTTTACAATCCTATCAGTCGCAGGTACCAAGTTGTTTTCGTTTTCTGTTTCTTCAGCCATATTTAATCTGAGTTCTGTAAAACTGTGTTTTTGTAGTGTTAAGATAATAAAACCACGTAGGCGAAGATACGTTTTTTAATCGAACTTTTCTTGTTTTTGGCCTATTAAAGTGCATTGAATTTAGTTTATTTTTGAATAATATTTATATACATCAACTTGTTAGATAGACATGTAGAGAAATTGTATAATTTCTATCAAATTGTTGTATTATTCGTAATAAAAACTTTAAAATATTGTTTTATAAATAAAATATATTCTACCTTTGGTCTAAAATTCACATTTTTAAACACAACAAACACAAACATAAAATACTAATGAAACATAATTTTGGTGCAGGTCCATGTATTTTGCCTCAAGAGGTCTTTAAAGAGGCTTCTAATGCAGTATTGAATTTCAACGATACAGGACTTTCTATTTTAGAGATTTCTCATCGCTCAAAGGAGTTTGAAGAGGTCATTGCTGAAGCGGAACGATTAGTTCGAGAATTGCTTCGAGTACCACAGAACTATTCTATTTTATTTCTACAAGGTGGGGCTAGCCAACAGTTTGCTATGGTTCCCATGAACTTACTGAAAGAGGGAGGGAAAGCTGCTTACTTAGATACGGGAGTATGGGCATCGAAAGCGGCAAAAGAAGCTTCGAAAATTGGGAAAATTGAGATTGTAGCGTCATCTAGCGATAGTAACTATAACTATATTCCAAAAAATTTCGAAATCCCTTCTGATGTTGATTATTTTCATTACACATCTAACAATACCATTTATGGTACTGAGGTATTTGATAAACCCAAAACGAACGTGCCAACTGTCGTAGATATGTCATCAGATATTTTTAGTAGAGATATAGATGTTTCTGAGTATGATTTAATTTATGCAGGTGCGCAAAAAAATATGGGTCCCGCAGGTGTGACGCTAGTTATCGTGAAAGATGAAATATTAGGAAAGACATCTCGTATTATACCGTCTATCTTTGATTATCATGCACATATTAAAGCTGCCTCTATGTATAATACCCCTCCGACATTTGCTATATATACCTCTTTGCTCAACTTAAGATGGTTAAAAGCTAAAGGTGGTATTACTGTTATGGAGCAAGAGAATATTATTAAAGCAAGAGCTCTGTATGATGAAATAGATAGAAACCCTTTTTTCAAAGGTACTGCAGCTAAAGAGGATAGATCACGTATGAACGTTACTTTTGTTATGGAAACTCCTGAGCTTGAAGCTGAGTTTTTAGCTTTATCCAAAGAACGTAACTTGATTGGGATCAAAGGACATAGATCAGTAGGTGGTTTTAGGGCTTCAATTTATAATGCATTGACATTATCATCTGTTAATGCTTTGGTGGATGCAATGAAAGAGTTTGAGGATAGTAAAAATAAAGCATAGAAAATATAGCCCTATGAAAATTTTAGCAAATGATGGGATAGATCCTATCGGAAAAAGAATATTAGAAGAAGCAGGTTTTGAAGTAGATACGGTCCATATTCCTCAAGATGAGTTATCTTCTCGCTTGAATGAATATGATGCAATTACTGTACGTAGTGCTACCAAAGTTCGCCAACCTTTGATTGACGCTTGTCCAAATTTAAAAGTTATTGGGCGAGGAGGTGTAGGAATGGATAATATTGATGTTGACTATGCGCGCTCTAAAGGTTTGGCAGTAGTAAATACTCCTGCTGCATCTTCACATTCGGTTGCAGAATTGGTATTTGCACACTTGATGACGGGAGTACGTTTTTTATATGACTCTAATCGTAAAATGCCTAAAGAGGGTGATTCTAATTTTGGCAATTTAAAGAAGTCTTATGCTGCCGGTGTAGAGTTGAAAGGAAAGACATTAGGTGTGATAGGATTTGGTCGTATAGGTCGTGAAACAGCTAAGATTGGACTTGGCTTAGGTATGACTGTTGTATATTATGATTTATTTGAAGGTCCACAACATCTTACTTTGGATTTCACTGATGGATTAACAATAGATCTTCCTGTTCGTCAAGTGGAATTAAAGGATTTATTTAAAGTATCTGACTTTATCTCTTTACACGTACCATTTTTAGATAAAGCAGTAATTGGTAAAGAAGAATTTAGTTTACTAAAAGATGGCGTAGGGTTAGTTAATGCTTCTCGCGGAGGAGTTATTGATGAGGAGGAGTTACTAAAAGCATTGGATTCTGGTAAAGTTGCTTTTGCTGGTTTAGATGTTTTTGAAAATGAGCCAACACCTCGTCAAGCTATATTAGCTCACCCAAGGATTTCATTAACGCCTCATATAGGTGCAGCTACTAATGAAGCTCAGGAACGCATTGGCGAAGAATTAGCTCAATTGCTAATTTCGAGTTTGAAGAAGTAAGATTTTAATTAATTTTACAATAGTAATGCGACACAAAAGTGAAAAATACTATTGTGTCGCATTTTTTTTATAAAAATTGCAATTTAATATCTATTTTTAGTCGCAAAATTGAAATAATAGTTTTTAATCATATGAAAGTTTTAAAATTCGGTGGTACTTCTGTAGGAAGTGCGGCTCGTATCAAAAGTCTACT
>CANRHE010000040.1 GCA_947630335.1 uncultured Sphingobacterium sp. | reverse complement strand
TATTTAGATTATTTGGCAGCATATAAGATTAATAAGTTTCATTGGCATTTAACAGATGATCAAGGATGGAGAATCGAAATTAAAAGTCATCCCAAATTGACCGAGGTAGGTGCTTATAGAGCTATTAAGCCTGGGCAGGTTTATTCTGAGGATAAGACAATCAATGGACAATATGGAGGTTATTATACGCAAGAAGATATTAAAGAGGTTGTTGCTTATGCACAAAAGCTTCATATTGATATTGTTCCAGAAATTGAAATGCCGGGTCATGCGCAGGCAGCCCTTGCTGCTTATCCTGAATTAGCGTGTACAGCTGGTTCATTTGATGTTTGGACGGAATGGGGTGTGTCAGAGAATGTTTATTGCCCAAAGGAAGAAACGTTTCATTTTTTAGAAGATGTTTTGGATGAGGTGATGGAGTTGTTCCCTAGTCAATATATCCATATCGGTGGGGATGAAGCACCTAAAACAAGATGGAAGAGCTGCGATTACTGTCAAGAGCTTATTAAACGAGAGGGGCTAAAGGATGAGCATGAACTACAGTCTTATTTCATAAGACGTATTGAGAAATATTTGAATGCCAAGGGTAGAAGTATAATCGGGTGGGATGAGATTTTGGAAGGAGGCTTAGCACCTAATGCCACTGTCATGAGCTGGACTGGCCAAGAAGGAGCCATTCATGCTGCCAAACAAGGAAATGATGCGATTATGACTCCTGTTAGTCATATGTATTTTGATTACTATCAAGGTAATGCACAAACAGAACCATTGGCATTTAATGCGGAAGTACGTCTAGATAAAGTTTATAGTTTTAATCCTATTCCAAAAGAGTTATCCGCTGAGGAAGCAAAACATATATTGGGGCCTCAAGCCAATGTATGGACGGAGCGTATTCAAGATTTTGATCATGTGGAGTTTATGATATTTCCACGATTATTTGCTCTGTCTGAAGTGGGGTGGGGTACTTCGAATCCCGATAAATATAACGATTTTGAAAAGCGTGCCATACATCATTTGGAATACTTAGAAGCCGAAGGAATTAATTATAGTAAAGCTTTATTCGAAGTGACAGGAAAGACCTATGCTGATGGAGGAGAAAACTATTATAAATTGGAGGTCAAGAATCCGAAGTTAACCATTCGCTATACAATCGATGGCTCTTCGCCTAACGTAACCAGTACATTATACAGTGCACCTATTCTAATCGATAAAACTATGGAAGTCAAGTCGGCTAGTTTTGATGGTGCTCAGCAGAAAAGTACTGTCTTGACACAAGAGTTTTTAAAAAGTAAGTCCACTGGAAAGGTTATTACTTTAGAAAATGGCCCTAGTGCTCCATATCTTGCTAATGGGGCGAGCTCTCTAGTGGATGGTATATTCGGACATCCTTATTCTTTTAAAAGTGATTGGCTAGGATTCAATGGAACTGATCTAGTTGCTATCATAGATTTGGGCCAACATCAGAATATAAGTGAGGTTAGAATGAATACATTAGATTTTACAGAAAGCTGGATACATCGTCCTCAATCTGTTATTATTTACATGAGTCAAGATGGCAAACAATTTAAAGAAATCGCTAAGTTAAATAAAGAACAAATCAATGCAATGGGCGGGACATTACAGCTCAACTTTCCGAAACAGAAAGCTAAGTTTGTCAAAGTAGTGGTAGAGAATGTGGGTAAGATACCCAATGGTTACCCTGGGGCTGGGTACGATGCATGGTTGTTTGTAGATGAGTTGACGGTTCAATAATAGAAAATGAATTCACGAAGAAAATTTTTGTTAAACCTAGGGGTAGGAACTTTAGGAATGGGCTTACTGCCAAAAATTGGGTTAGGGTCAATCGCAAAGACTAATAAGCCCATTGTATTATCAACATGGGATTTTGGGATGCAGGCTAATGCAGCTGCATGGACTATTCTTTCGAAAGGCGGAACTGCCCTTGATGCTGTTGAGCAAGGTGTTCGTCTGACAGAGGCGGATCCTAGGGAGCGAAGTGTAGGATATGGAGGCCGTCCTGATCGTGATGGTATTGTTACCTTGGATGCCTGTATTATGGATGATAAAGCCAATATAGGATCGGTAGCTGGCTTACAAAATATAAAGCACCCTATCTCCGTAGCTAGGGCTGTCATGGAGAAGACACCCCATGTTATGTTGGTAGGAGATGGGGCATTACAATTTGCCAAGGAGCAAGGCTTTTTGGAAGAGAATCTCCTTACTGCTGAGTCAGAAGCCGAGTGGAAAGAATGGCTTAAAACAGCTAAGTATGCGCCTGTTGTTAATATTGAGAACCATGATACGATAGGTATGATAGCACTTGATGATTATGGTAATTTGTCGGGAGCATGTACTACCAGTGGAATGGCTTATAAGATGCATGGTCGTGTGGGGGATTCGCCTATTATTGGTGCCGGACTATATGTAGATAATGAGATTGGAGCAGCTACAGCGACCGGCCATGGTGAAGAGGTAATACGTACAGTGGGAAGCCATCTGGTAGTGGAGCTTATGCGGCAGGGACGTACACCTCAGAAAGCTTGCGAAGAAGCTGTGCGTCGTATTGTCAAATTTACACAGAATAGAGGACAGTCCTTGGATAATATACAGGTCGGTTTTATAGCTTTAAATAAACGAGGTGAATATGGAGCATATTGTATTCATCCAGGGTTTAACTTCGCTAAATATGATCGTCAAGGTAGCGAATTGATTAAGGGACAATATTTTCTAAAAAATAAATAATGGCAAAGGTTGAGATAGCCTGCTTTAACGCAGAGGCTGCTATAATTGCAAGCAATAATGGTGCTGATCGTGTAGAATTATGTGCTCAAATGACACTGGGAGGGACTACGCCTTCCTTGGAAGATGTGCAAAAGATCCGCGAAGCTATTGGTATCGATTTAAACGTGATGATTCGACCAAGGGGAGGGGATTTTGTATATTCTGAAGAAGAATTTGAGCAAATGAAAAGAGAGGTTGCTGCGGTGAAAACTTTGGGTGTTAATGGTCTAGTATTTGGTATTCTTACTGCCGATAATGAGGTAGATATAGAGCGTAATAAAGCTTTAGTAGCTCTTGCTCACCCTCTCTCTTGTACTTTTCACCGTGCTTTTGATCAGGTATCTGTGCGGAGCAAATCATTAGAAGATGTCATATCTTGTGGATTCAAGACTATACTCACATCAGGTTGTGAGCCGAATGTTGACTTGGGTTTAAATAATTTAAAGGAATTAGTTAAATGGGCGGATGGGCGAATTGTTATTATGCCCGGAGGAGGCTTACGTTCTACAAACGTAAAGCATATTCTTGATGTTTCAGGTGCTACTTATGTTCATTCTTCGGCGATTACTGATGGAAGCGAAACTGCTGTCGCAGAAGAAGTAAGGGCTATAAAAGCTAATTTGTAAAACGATAAGTTTATAGAAGGTTAACGAAGGGAGTACTACTTAAGTAGTGCTCCTTTTTTTATTACGCGTCTTTACCTTAACCTATAGTGATAGTTTTTAATGATAATTAATAAAATGCAGTATATTTTTCGAATGTATTGAATAATATTATCATATGATACTCTTTTTATTCATGCTAAATCGTTAAATTAGTATATTGTTTTGTATTTTCTAATATTACAAAAGTTTAAACCTTAATCCTTATGTTTTTTTCAATTTTTAAGCCTTTTATCGCTTTATGTTTTTCTATTATATTATTATTTTCTTGTCAAACGAAGGAAAGAATACATAATAAAGAAGATTCTTTTACTCAATTTGTTAATCCATATATTGGTTCTGGAGGTCATGGGCACGTTTTTGTAGGGGCAAACGTTCCCTATGGCGCTGTACAGTTAGGTCCAAATAATATTTCTACGGGTTGGGATTGGTGTTCTGGTTATCACATCTCGGATTCGACGATAATGGGTTTTGCTCATCAACATTTGAGTGGTACCGGGATAGGTGATTTAAGTGATATTGTTTTCTTACCCTTTACAGGTGATATAGTCAATCGAAGAGGTGAACCAAGTAATGAATCTACTGGTGCTTATTCTTATTTTAGAAGAGAGACTGAAAGAGTCAAACCAGGTTATTATGCCGTGCATCTGGATCGTTTTGATGTTGATGCAGAGCTCACGACGACAACTCGAGTGGGTTTTCATCGATATAAGTACAATGCCGATGAGCAGGCAAAAGTGTTGATTAATCTAGAGGCTTCTGTGGGATGGGAAGGTGAGGTGATAGGTAATATTGTCGTAGAGAATGATTCTGTAGTTTCAGGATATCGTTATTCAAAGGGTTGGGCGCTAAATCAAAAGGTATATTTTACCGCAACTTTCTCTAAACCCTTTACGTCGTATAGGTTAGCAGATAGTACCGCATACCAAGCGGGTGACTCTATTACTGCTTCAAAAGCTTACGGGGAGTTTGCGTTTGATAAAGATTCGTTAGATAATGGGGAATTATTAGTTAAAGTAGCTTTATCTGCAGTGGATATCCCTAACGCTAAATTGAATATGGAGGCCGAGCTACCTCTTTGGAATTTTGATGAGACCAAGGCGCAAGCTGATGATTTGTGGAATAGCGAGCTAGCACGTATTAAGATCGAAACTACAAATGACTCTTTACGTAGTATTTTTTATACGGCATTATACCATACAATGATTGCTCCTTCCGTTTTTAATGACGTGAATGGACAATATTTGGGTGCCGATTTTAAGATTCACACCTTAACATCGGGTAGTAACTATACGACATTTTCACTTTGGGATACGTATCGCGCGGCGCAACCTTTAATGACTTTGATTCATACCGATCGTTTACCCGATATGATTAATACGATGTTGAGGATCTATCAAGAGCAGGGAAAATTACCTGTTTGGCATTTGGTAGGGAATGAAACAAATTGTATGGTTGGTAACCCAGGAATTATTGTTGTGGCAGATGCTTATCTTAAAGGTATTGGTGGTTTTGATAAGGATTTGGCTTATGAAGCTATGAAAGTTTCAGCTATGAAAGATGACCGAGGATTAAAGTGGCTTAAAGAATATGGTTATGTACCTTATGATAAAGAGGGGCCTGAGTCTGTAGCTAAGGGATTAGAATTTGCAATTGCGGACTGGTCTTTGGCTCAAGTAGCTAAATTAAGGGGGGAGCAAAAGGATTATGAGTATTTCTTAGAGAGAAGTAATTCGTTTGCTCATTATTTTGATAAAGACTTACGGTTTATGCGTGGTAAGGATAGTAATGGGAAATTTAGACCAGGTGTTTTTGATCCTTTTCATTCAGCGCATTTAGAAAATGATTATACAGAAGGTAATGCTTGGCAATATACTTGGTTAGTACCTCATAATGTTAACGGGTTTATGTCCTTATTTGGAGGTACGGAACAGTTTATTAATAAATTGGATTCTTTATTTGTCATCGAAGGGGATTTGGGAGAAAATGCTTCTCCGGATATCAGCGGCTTAATAGGTCAATATGCACATGGGAATGAACCAAGTCATCATGTTGTTTATTTGTATGCCTATGCAGGACAGCCATGGAAAACTGCTGAATGGGCACGACAAACTATGTACACAATGTACAGTAACCAGCCAGATGGTTTGTCAGGTAATGAAGACGTGGGTCAAATGTCAGCTTGGTATGTATTATCATCTCTTGGTTTTTATCAAGTTGCTCCTGCAGGTGGACCTTTCATCTTTGGTAGCCCCTTATTTGATAAAGCGACACTACAACTCGGAGCAGATAAGACGTTGACTATAGTTGCCAAGAATAATAGTGTTCAGAATAAATATATACAGCGTGTTTTATGGAATGGTAAGAAATATGACAAATCGTACATGACATATGAAGACATGATGCAAGGGGGTACATTGGAGTTCAGTATGGGAGACAAGCCCTCTCCAACATTCGGTGTAGCGGAAGAAAACCGACCAATATCTGTTCAATAGTTAAAAGCGTTATTTTTTTATGCGTAAAAAGAATATTTTATTTGCCATTGTCGTAATGTGTATGACACTGGATTTGAATGCTCAAAAACTGCCTTATAAAGATCCAAAACTTCCTATTCCGACCCGAGTAGATGATTTATTGAGTCGTATGACAGTGGAAGAAAAAGTAGGTCAATTGTCAAAAATGTTAGGTTGGGATATGTATATTAAATCTAACGGTAAGGTCAGTTTAAGTAGCAAATACAAGGAGGCGGTACGAAATCAACATATTGGGTTGTTATGGGCAACATTCCGTGCAGACCCTTGGACTCAAAAGACATTAGAAACTGGGTTAAGTCCTCGTGAAGCGGCTCAAGCCTCGAATGCTATCCAGCAATTTGCAGTTGATAGTACTCGGTTAGGTATACCTTTACTTTTATCAGAAGAAGCTCCTCATGGACATATGGCTATTGGTGCCACTGTTTTCCCTACTGCAATTGGCCAAGCAAGTACTTGGAATCCATTGTTAATTGAAAAAATGGGAGGTGTCATTGCTCAAGAAACAGCAGCGGTGGGAGGAAGAAATGGTTATGGTCCTGTATTAGATTTGGCTAGAGATCCCCGTTGGTCGCGTACTGAGGAAACGTATGGTGAAGATCCTTACTTAGTCGGTCGTATGGGGAAAGCGATGGTTGATGGGTTTCAAAATAACACTATGGGAAACGCGAGAATTATTGCTACTCTAAAACATTTTGTTGCTTATGGAGTCCCAGAGGGAGGGCATAATGGAGGAGGTATTTCAATAGGAGAGCGAGCCTTGAGACATCATTATTTGCCACCTTTTGAAACGGCGGTCAAAGCAGGAGCTGGTTCGGTGATGACGGCTTACAACTCTATCGATGGCATACCCTGTTCATCTAATAAATGGTTGCTTCAAGATGTATTGCGCCAAGAATGGGGTTTTAAGGGTTTTGTCGTTTCTGATTTATTAAGTATTTCAGGATTAAATGGTGGCCATGCTACAGCTCATGATGGTGTAGAGGCAGCTAAACAAAGTATCGAAGCCGGGCTGGATGTTGATCTTTCGGCGAGGGGCTATGATATTAATTTATTAAAAGCAGTCGAGACAGGGGAAGTGTCTATGGCTGTTTTGGATCAAGCGGTGGCGCGGGTATTGCGTCAAAAGTTTGAATTGGGGTTGTTTGAGAATCCCTACGTTGATGTAAATCAAGTGGATGCTATCGTGGGAATACCTCAACATAAAGAGTTAGCAAAACAAGTAGCACAAGAGTCTATTACGTTATTGCGTAATGAGAAGGCTTTACTTCCATTATCTAAGAATTTGAAACGTATTCTTGTGGTGGGGCCTAACGCAGATAACATGTATAATCAATTGGGGGATTATACCGCGCCTCAGGAATCCAGTAAGATTAAAACGTTATTAAAGGGAATTCAAGAAACGGTGAGTAAAGAGACTGTAGTCGATTATGTGAAAGGTAGTGCCATAAGGGATAGTAAGCATAGTGATATTGCTGCTGCAGTCGAACAGGCATTGAAATCAGATGTAATTGTAGTTGCATTAGGTGGTTCTAGTGCTCGAGATTTTAAAACGAGCTATCAAGCGACTGGCGCGGCAAATATTGATGCTTCTTCGGTGAGTGATATGGAAAGTGGTGAAGGTTTTGATCGTGCAAGCTTAGATATGATGGGTGATCAGATGGAGCTATTACAAGCTTTGCATAAGACTGGTAAACCTATTGTGTTGGTGATGATTCAAGGAAGGCCATTGAACCTTAATTGGGCTTCAGAAAATATTCCTGCAATAGTAAATGCATGGTACCCTGGCGAACAAGGCGGTAATGCAATAGCGAGTGTATTATTTGGTGATTATAATCCAGCAGGTAGACTTCCGATTTCTATTCCTCGCTCTGTAGGTCAATTGCCTGTATATTATAATCATGATAAACCTAAGAAGCATGATTATGTAGAGATGGAGGCTGGACCGCTTTATAATTTTGGTTATGGTTTGAGCTATAGTGTGTTTAGATACGATAATCTAAGATTAGACTTGAAAGAAAATGGAGATGATTTTACAATAGATGTCAATTTTGACGTATGGAATAGCAGTCCGATTGATGGGGAGGAGGTCGTACAGCTGTATGTGGTGGATGAGGTGTCTAGTGTAGTGACTCCAATTAAGCAACTGAAGAGATTTGAACGTAGAAAAATCGCTAGTGGACAGTCGGAAAGTTTTTATTTTACGTTGAATAAAGAGGACCTGAAGCTATGGAATGTTAATAGAGAATGGGTAACCGAAAAAGGTAAATATACTTTTTTAATTGGTAAATCCTCGAGTGAAATTCTATTGCAGGCCACACTTGAGCTTTCAAAGGATTATACTTTTTAACATTTAGGATCGGATATTGTAAATACCCGATCCTAAAGTTATAGTTTCATTTTTATATGCTTTATGTTCTTTCTATTGTAAGTATAAGTAATATGAATAACACCTTTAGAATCTAAGAAAATTGTGGGGTAACTAAATTCTCCTTTTGAATGATCTTCTAAAGACAAAATTTCTTTCCATTCTATTCCATCTACAGATTCAGCTAATCTTAATTTGGCTCGTCCATCCCACCAATCTTTACCAGGTATATCGGGATTGTAAACAATCAAAAGTCTGTCTTGAAATCGTATTGCATCGGTTGCTGAGTTAGGATTTATTAAGTTGGTAGGTGTTAGCGATGACCAGCTTTGCCCTTGATCATGAGATATTGAACTCATTACTTTTCCTTCTTTACTTCTGCAGAGTACTTGAAAATTTCCATTAGGATGAATCACTAAGCTGGGTTGAATAACATTATATACAGAGGAAGAATCTATGTTAATAAAAAACCATTCATTGTGTTCTTTATTAGTTTTTTCTAAATGAACTATCCATCTATCTTCCGAAAGCTCAATACTGGATGGGAATATTATAGAATTATCATCAAGTTCTACAGGTTTATTTTTTATTGGACCTAAGTAACCTTTAGGCAGTTTTTTTGCCTCACTCCAAGAGTTTCCATTATCATATGATATTTTAAACATGCCCCACCATTCTCTAGGATTTGGCCCTATTTTATAGTAAAGGTAGATTTCTTTAGAATTCTTAGGTCTAAATAGCACGGGATTCCAGCATGGATAGTCAATGTTATCAAAGCTACCAGATGCCCATATATGTGGAGTTGACCATTTTTTACCATCGTAAATAGATCCCCATATGGATACATCATTACTGCCTTCATGTGTACCTCCAAACCAACTAATTAATAAGTTTCCATCAATTGATTCTTCTATTGTAGACGCATGACATTGATTGAAATATTTTCCTTCTTCAAATATAAACTCTTCTTTTTTTATAGATAATTCTTGAGCTCTAATATTATTACTCATTAGTATTAGAGCTATAATGTATAAGTATCTCTGTATTCTATTCATTACTTAGTTTGATTACAGTGGCATATTCTAAATTGTTTTTAGGAGGTGTTATTCTAATTTTATTATCTTTTATTGACCATTTTATTTTACTATCAATACCTAATATTTCAACATTTTTAACATTAAAGTCTGGTGGAATTGAAAATTCTAGTTTTTTAGGGGTAAAATAATTTCCTTCATTTGATAAATGAAAGACAAATACATCATTACCATTTTTGTTTTGGGTATAATAATAATTCTCTTCATTAAAAGGGCTGATAGGTCTACTTGCATAAACAGCACTTTCGTTTATAGACATCCATGAAGAAATTTCGCTTAATCTTTGGTAAGCAGCTTTGTCAAAATCTCCATTTGGACCTGGTGCAATGTTTAATAGATAATTCCCTCCTCTAGAAATAATTTTTACGAGAGTTTCAACGATGGTTTTTGTTGATTTATAATTATCGTTTGGTACATATGAGAATGAATCTCCCATTGTAATACAGCTTTCCCATGGTATATTTAATGGTTGATCAGGTATAGATTGTTCAGGCGTAACATAATTTTCCCAAGTCCCTGGTACAGTGCGATCGACAATAATTATCCCAGGCTGATTATTTCTTGCCATTGTTCCTATTTTATCCATATCAATATCTTGTTCGACTTTTATCGATCGTTGCCATTCTACTGTTGGGTCAATTGTTTTGAAAGGTCTAACCCAGCCCCCGTCTAACCAAAGTATATCAACTTTTCCGTATTCTGAGGTGAGCTCATTGATTTGATTGTAGGTGAAGTTTTTGTATTTCTGCCAGCGTTCAGGATATTTTTTTGGATCATAGTTTACATTGCGATCTTTTGGCGGGAAATATGACCACCAGTAATAATCAGTGTTCCAATCTGGTTTTGAAAAATAGGCTCCTATTTTGAAACCATCATTACGAAAAGCATTAAAAATTTCTTTTGTTATATTTGCTCTTGGATGAGTTGAAAACGGAGTTTTCTTAGAAGTTATTTTGTAATCAGATTCTTTTGTATCAAACATCGCAAATCCATCATGATGCTTAGTCGTGAAAACTACATACTTCATACCTGCTGCTTTTGCTGCTTTCGCCCATTTTTCTGGAGCAAAGTCTGTAGGATTAAATGTTTTTTGTAGGTTTTTGTAATTTTTAGTATACTCGACATAGTTATCGCCATGCTCTAGTTTTCTTTGTGTCCACTCTTCGTCTTCTGGACATAAACTCCAGCTTTCAACAATTCCCCATTGACTGTATGTACCCCAATGCATAAATAGTCCAAATTTTAAATCTTGCCAGTTTTCAAGATTTTTGATAACTAGTGAATCTGTTGGTTGGTGATAGCCTGCTGAAACATTATGTTCTTGACATAAAGCATGAAATGAAGTTATAGCAAATACAATATATAAAATAGTTTTTTTCATAATCTATGTAAGGTGTGTTTTTTTAAGATAATCAGTATTTAAATTAAAAGCCGCACTTGGCGGCTTTTAATTTGATATTATTTTACATCCCAAAATATTTTCACATTATGCTTATCATTGTTTTTAACTAGTTCATAGTTTTCACTATTATAAGTTCTTTCATTCTCTGGGTATAGTAACCTGGATGGAGGAAGAGGGCTTTGCTGTGATGATGGATCGCTGTTGAATATTAATGTAGGATATTTAGTTCTTCTATATTCAGCCCACGCTTGTTGTGCTTGGATTACTGTGAAATTAGCCCAGTTTTGAGTGGCTATTTTTCCAAGCTTCTCTTCTTTAGTTCCTGTGTAAGCAATTAATGGATGATTGATGAAATCAGAAATCTCAGCACTTGTTGGTTTAACTTTAGGAATAAAGCTTGTACCATCAGCATTATCATTTAATGCATTAATGTAGTACCAAAAATCTATTGATTGATTAATTCCTTTTTCATATTCTGTTTGGGCAGAGGACCCAATTCCCCATCTTTCATTAGCCTCTGCTTTTAGGAAACTAATTTCTGCAGGAGTGATAATAATACCTGGAAATTTATCATTTCTACTGAAAGTAGCAGTATCTACTCTAGAAATTAGATTAGAATTTATTTGGTTATCTTGAGTAGTTTGATCTAGATTAGGATCTAATCCTAAATATTTTCCTTCCACATTCTTAGAAAATAAGACCTTTAATCTTGGATCGTTTGATGGTCCCATAAGTTTATTAATAATGAAACCAGGTGCGTAATTGAACCCTGAACTTTGAAAAGAGTTTTTAATACCATCAACTCCTATTACACTTCTTAATTGGGCTCCACGAGCGTCAATTTTAATACTAGTAGATATATCAGTTACAACCGGATATTGTATAGGATTGTTAATTATTTCATTTACTACTTCTTTTGCTTTTGCTTCATTAAAGTATGAAATTCTCATAGCTAACCGTAGTCTTAATGAATTAGCATAAATTTTCCATTTATGGATGTCCCCATTATTCAAAATGTCGGCTTTTACAAACATAGGTTTGTAGTAAGGATCGTCATTATAGCTATTTAAGTAGTCTGCAACTTCTTTTAATTCGTCTATAAACTTGTAATATAAATCTTGTTGCTTATCATACTTTGCATTTTTAATTGTTCCTCCTGTCGTTATTACTCCTCCAGCATCAATATAAGGAATATCTCCCCACATGTCAATCATTTGCGCAGCTTGGTCAAACATGAATACTTTGCTTGTTTGAATAAATAATTTGTACCCCTGGATGTCGTTTGGTGTGGTCAGATTATTATAGAACTTATTAATATCAGCATAAGAAGCCATAGGAGCAGTATAAAAATATTGCCATCTGCTTTGAGAATAAGCTGTTTTTTCGTCGTATCTACCTGTTGAATTAGTATACCCAAATAGTTGAGAGTATGTTCCAAGTGTAGGGAGTTGAAATACATATAAGTTCCAATACCTGGGCATTATAGTATTGGAGCTAGCTTTATCTTGGTTGAATAATAATCCAGAAAACAGCCGAGGTATATCGGCATTTACAGATGCTTCAGGGTTATAATATGATTTATCAAAATCCGCTTTTTTACAGGACTGAAGAGTTAGTCCTATGCTAAGCCCAGTAATTATAATAGTAATTAATTTCTTTTTCATAACATTAATGATTAAAATGATCCTCTTAAAGATATCCCATATGATTTAGGGACTACACCTACATTTCCAATATTCGCTCTAGAAATCCAGTTAGTGCCTGCTGTAGCTTCTGGGTCAAGGTGAGGAATTGTTTTATGTATATAAAATAGATTTCTACCGTATGCCGATATTACTAAATTTTTAGCTTTTATTTTTTTTGCTAAAAGATTTGATAATGTGTATGAGATACTAATTTCACGAACTTTTATAAAATCATTTTTAAATATTGAACTTTTGTAGGTTCCTGTTAATCCTGAGCCAGGGAAAGCTCCCCAATAGTTTGAAAGACGATAAAATTCACCTGCTTCTATAATAGTGTTATTTATAGTCCCATCTGCTTTTTTTCCTTCTAAAATCATTCCGTCATGATATATCATAGCGCCAGCTGGTGCACCTGTACTTGCATTAATAAATTGATTATTCCCAGCATCATAATATGCAATTCCACCTGTTTCTGCATCTCTACCGAATAATGTTTCTTTGTACATACCAGCACTTCTTCCGTATTGTATCGAAGGTGAGTATACTTGTCCGCCAAATCTAAAGTCAATTACTGTGTGAAGAGAAAAAGATTTATAATTAAAACCATTTATAAATCCTCCAACAGTTTTAGGTTGTATGTTCCCAGCTAAAACCAAATTGTCAAAATCTGGGACATAGAAGCCTTTGTCACTTACTAGTAATGACCCGTCTGTATTACGTTTTAAATCATATGTGTATATATCACCAGCAGGTTGCCCCACTACTGAACGTACGTACAAAGATCCATTATCTACATTACTATGCTGAAGCATTTCTAAATTATTAGCAAGCTTTACTAATTTATTTCGATTAAAAGAGAAGTTAATTCTACTTTCCCATGAGAAGTTTTGACTTTTTACTGGCGTTCCACTTATACTTAATTCTAAACCGTAGTTGCGCATATCACCTACATTTTCTAATACATTGTTTACTCCATTATTAAATGCAATATCCAATGGAACAATCATATCTACAATTTGATTGTTGTAATAGGTGATATCAAGTCCTAATCTTCCATTTAAAAATTTATTTTCTAAACCTATCTCAAATTCACGTTTTGTTTCATTTTTTAACTTATCATTTCCATAATTGCTTGGTACAATCAAGGTTGGTGTTCCAGAAACTGTTTGTGAGTTGTATACTCTGTTTGCAACAAAGATTCCTGGAGGATTTCCAACAATACCAAAAGATGATCTTACCTTACTGAAAGTAAATATTTCAGGAAGCTTTACCGCATTACTTAATTCGAATGCAGCACTTACTGATGGATAGTAAAATACATTATTTCCTGGAGCTAACGTAGAGGTTCTCTCTTGTCTTATAGATCCTTCTACGAATAAATAATTATTAATATCAAATCCAATTATTCCGAATAGCCCATCTTTTATTAAACTTTTTCTACTTGAAAGACCTTTAGTTTGAGCATTAGATGCATTCATAGAATACCAATTACGCTCTGATAAACCGCCTTCTGTATTTTGAGATGAGTAGTTATACTTTTCTTCTCTCCCTTGATATCCAGCTTGTAAATTTAATCCTATATTTTCAGATAATTTTGTATTGTAAGAAACTAAGATATCTCCATAGAGTATATTGTATCTATTTTGCGTGGTGCTATAATAACCAGATGTCCCTACTGTTAGAGGAATTGTATTTGGTTCTTTATTTTCTGAAAAATAACTTGTGAAATCAGTACCAATTGTTCCTCTGATTGATAAATTATCTAATATTTTGTAGTTTGCTTTTGTTGAAGCTATTAATCTATTTGTGTATTCATCATATTGACGCTCTCTCTGATCCCAAAAATAATTCATGTAATCAGTCCCAGCTACTGCAACAGCAAAAGCATCTTCTGGATCTTGACTTCTGTCAGCGGCAATTACATATTTATAACCTCTGCTTGTTTTATAATATTTTTCAAACCAATCAATATTATTTACTGAGCTTAGAAATCCTGTGTAATTATTTGTCATTCTATCTATCATGTAAGGTCTATTATTTACATGTTCATTAGAATAGTTTGCTATAACACTTACATCTAACTTAGGACTTAGTTTAAATAGAGAATTTAAGCTAAATGTGTTTTTATTTTGAGGACCACTTTCCATTACCCCTTGGTATTGATTTCTAGTATAAGAAAATCTATAATTAGATTTTTCATTAGAATTAAAAATCGCTAAGTTATATATACCACTTTGCCCCGTATCATAAAACTTTTTGTAATTATCTTTGTAAGGTATATATTGCCTCACCTCGCCATCCCAAAAGATTACATTCTCACCATTAAATCGAGGCCCAAATTGTCCCCATGCACTGAATCTTGGTTGTTTGATAATATCTCCCTCTTTATAATTTGCTGGAGCTGCGACACTATAGGTAGTAGCATTGTTAGGTGGACCAAACCAAATTCTACCATTTGACACGCTCCTGTGAATGAAACCATCTGGTTCTACACCTGACGCAGCTGTTCTTGCATAACCTGGGCCAAATTCGTATTGATAGTCAGGTAATATACCAACTTGTTCAATCCCTTGTGAAAGACTAAACTCTACTCCTAAGCCTTCAGAACCTTTGCCACTTTTTGTCGTAATTACTATTACTCCAGCAGCAGCATCTGAACCATATAATGCAGAAGCTGCTGCTCCTTTCAATATATTAATACTTTCAATGTTTTCAGGATTGATATCAAGTATACCATTCCCTCTAATTCGTTGGTCATCCCAAAAACTATTATTGTTTACTTCCTCATTTCTTGTTATAATTCCATCAACAACAATTAAAGGTTGTTTTTGGAAATTTATAGAATTCATATTTCCTCTAATGTCAATTGCTACAGCAGAATTTCCTCCTCCAGCACTTGAACTGATAGATACCCCAGGTGCCTTTCCGTATAAAGCTCCGGCGAAATTTGTTGGAGAGGATTTTACGATTTCTTCCCCTTTGACTGTGGATACAGCATAACCTAATTTTCTTTGTTCCTGATTTCTTCCCATAGCAGTGACAACCACTTCATCAAGGTTACCTTGGTCTTCTGCTAATGTGACATTGAGAGGTGATGTAGATACCCCGATTTCTTGCGAAGTATGCCCTAGAAGCGAAAATCTGATTTTCTGACCTTTGTTTGCTTGAATACTATAACGTCCCTGTGCATCTGTTTGAGTCACTTTATTTGTTCCTACTACAGATACTGTGACGCCCGCAAGCGTTCCATTCGGCCCTGATACAGTTCCTGTAACAGCTTGCTGTGCGTATAGCGAGGATGCACTTACTAAAGTGCATAATGCTATGCCAGTGGCCTTTTTGTAAAAATTAATCATGTTCTATGAGTGTTTTGTGTCCTGTATTATTAATTTCCAATCTAAATTAGCTACCGCTGTAGCCATTGTTCCTATAAGTTGTGCATCATCTAATTCCGATATTATTATGGTTGTTTTTTCTGAAAGACGCTGAATACTATATTCTAATAGTGCACTTTGAATTTGTGGCATTAAAAGTTGACCAATTTTAACCCCAAACCCACTGATAATTATTTTTTCGGGATTAATGATATGTATTAGAGTAGCGATCCCTTTACCTAGCGCATAAGCTATAGAGCCAAAGGATTCAATAGCTAATTGATCACCGTTATGTGCTGCCTGTAGTATATCAAGGATTTCTAGCGTTCCATTGCTGTTATATTTGTTAACAAGTGCTGAGGTTTCACCATTTTTGATTTTTTGCACAGCATAATTAATTGCCGCTTCTAGGGATGCTTCAACTTCTAGACACCCACGTTTACCGCAAGAACATAATTTGTTCAGATTCGAAAGTGGAATATGGCTGAATTCTCCTGCAAAACCACTACTACCTTTGAAGAGTTTGTTATTTATAATCATTCCCAAACCTACTCCCCAATTCAGATTAATGACAAGAACATCACTCGAAGACCTAGCATGACCAAATTTATGTTCAGCTATCGCTATCGCTGTTGAGTCATTTTCTATGTAAGTCGGTTTTTGGAATTTTTCCTCGAGGATACTTCTGATCTTTCGTCTCTTATCTTTTTCTGAGTAAGAAGTGTTGACGCCTAACTCTGTGTTTACAAACCCTGGTACTGTAATGCTAATGGCTACGATGTTGCTTGTTTCATGTTTTTTCAGAAATTCATCTACTTCTAATAACAGCGTATTTATGGTCATTTCATCACTATGGAAAGCGATATCTATTATTTCTTTCTCTCGAATAGGTTGATTAGAAAAATCATAAATGCTCAATACTATTTCTTTTTGATTGATAGCTATCAAGAGTAGACGCGGTAGGTTGTTACTATTTAAGGCAAATAGATTAGCTCTTCTTCCTCCGTTTGATTGTGCTAATCCCATTTCCTTAAGCAACCCTTTTTTGAGCAGATGTTGTACCTCTTTTGTTATCAGGGGCACACTTTTTCCAATCTTTTGACTTAGCGAAGCAATCGATTGCGGACTTTCGAAGTAGAATTCCCTCAAAATATGCGAGCTGTT